>JAFXLH010000008.1 GCA_017531315.1 Bacillota bacterium | reverse complement strand
TTTCCCCTTGCATATGGCATGGTATAAGTAGTATAATTAATGAATAATAATAAACTGGAGGGATGTTTTATGCAGATCAGCATTACCAAGACTACCGCGCCGAAGGCTAAGCCGGACTGGAACAAGCTGGGCTTTGGCAAATATTATACCGACCATATGTTCATCATGGACTATGTGGCGGGCGAGGGCTGGATCGATGCGCGCATCGTGCCTTATCAGCCCTTACAGCTCGACCCCGCCGCTATCTGCCTGCATTACGGCATCGAGATCTTCGAAGGCATGAAGGCTTATCCGGGCAAAGATGGCAAAGTGCGCCTGTTCCGCCCTGCCGATAATGCCGCCCGCATCAACCGCAGCGGCGCGCGCCTGTGCATGCCGCATCTGCCGGAAGAAATGTTCGTCGAAGCGGTAAAGACGCTGGTAGACGTGGAGCGCGAATGGGTACCCACCCTGCCGGATACCTCGCTCTACATCCGCCCCTTCATCATCGCCAATGAAGCCCAGCTGGGCGTACACGTGGCCAACCGCTACCAGTTCATCATCATCCTCTCCCCCAGCGGCGCTTATTATCCCGAGGGGCTGAACCCGGTCAAGATCTACGTAGAAGATGAGTATGTGCGCGCGGTACGCGGCGGCACCGGCTTCACCAAGTGCGGCGGCAACTATGCGGCGGCGATGATCGCCCAGCAGAAGGCGCACGAGCTGGGTTACAGCCAGGTACTGTGGCTGGACGGCGTAGAGCGCAAGTACATCAACGAAGTGGGCGCGATGAACATCATGTTCCGCATCGACGATGAGATCGTCACCCCGGATCTGGAAGACGGCACTATCCTGCCCGGCGTCACCCGCGATTCCGTCTTAAAGATCGCTAAAGATTGGGGCATCGCCGTATCCGAGCGCCGCATCAGCGTGGAAGAGCTGGCGGATGCTGCCCGCAGCGGCCGCCTGAAGGAAGCCTGGGGCACCGGCACGGCGGCGGTGGTCTCCCCCGTAGGCGAGCTGCGCTATGAAGACGAGGTCTTCGTCATCGGCGGCGGCCAGATCGGCGAATACACCCAGCGCATCTACGACGAGCTGACCGGCATTCAGTGGGGCAAGCGCGAAGATAAGTTCGGCTGGACCATGGAATTCTAAAAGCCGCATTCTTTTGCCGCAAGTGTATATGTGATGATGAAAGCCCCCCTCGTACGAGGGGGCTTTTCTGTGTGGGCGTAGGGGCGGGGTGCGGCTGGGTGGAGGCGGGGGACAAGCCCCCGCCCATATAATTGCCGTAGGCAATTTCGATGTTTATTTCCTTGCGGCGAAGCCGTTAAATAAAAATAAACATTACTGGCTTCTACACACATCCGCCGCGTGCCCGGGCGGGCGAGCAATGCTCGCCCCTACGAAGACCTGAGTTACAACGCCCGTAGGGGCGGCCAATGGCCGCCCGCCCCATTACATCGTGCCCGACCCTCTCAGTCAGCTTCGCTGACAGCTCTCCCAAAGGGAGAGCCAAGGGGCAGCCCGATGGATTTGCCGCCTCCCCCACAAAAAAAGACCACGCGGTTGCGTGGTCTTTTCGTATTTAGATGGATCAGCGTTGACCTTTATCATACGGCACACCTTCTGCTCTCGGTGCGGCGCTGTTCTTGGAGGTGAAGGCCAGTACTACCAGGGTGGCGATGTAGGGGATCACCTTGAAGACTACGTTGGGGATGCCTAAGTTTAGCAGGAAGGGGATGCCGGAGTAGGCGGCGGAGAGGGTCTTCATCATGCCGAAGAAGAGGGCCGCCCAGAGGATGGGGATGGGCTTCCAGTTGCCGAAGATCAGTACCGCGAGGGCGAGGAAGCCGTAGCCGGCTACCGAGGCGTTGAACTGGGTGGTCACCGGCACGATGAACACCAGGCCGCCGATGCCGCCCAAAATGCCGGAAATGATAGTGCCGGCATAGCGCATCTTGTAGACATTGATGCCCACCGAGTCTGCCGCTTGCGGATGCTCGCCGCAGGCACGCAGGCGCAGGCCGAAGCGCGTCTTGTACAGCACCACATAAGAGATGGCGAGGATGATGAAGCCAAGGTAGGTGGTGATATAGCACTTCTGGAAGAACATCGGGCCGATGAAGGGGATATCGCCCAAAATCGGCACTTTGGCGATGCGGAAGGTGTTGACGAAGCCGATCTGCTGCACGCCGAAGATGATGCGCGCGGTGTAGATGGCAAAGGCGGGCGCCAGCAGGTTGATGGCGGTGCCGGAAATGACCTGATTGGCACGCATATTAACCGAGGCATAGGCGTGGAGCAGGGAGATCAGCGCGCCGGAGGCGGCGGCCACCAGCAGCGCCAGCAGCAGCTGGAACTGGCCGCTGATGAAATCCTGCGTGAAATTGAGGAACAGCACCGAGCAGAAAGCGCCAAAGATCATGATGCCTTCCAGCGCCACGTTGACGATGCCGGAGCGTTCGGAGAACATACCGCCTAAGGCGACGATCAGCAGCGGCACGGTGAAGAACATCATCTGCTGTACCAGATAGTAGAAAGTTTCCATTACAGCGCGCCCCCTTTCTCTTTCGCTTCGCTATCCGCAGCGGGTGCGGTATCAGGCGGGGCAGTGGGTGCGGGAGTGGCCGTGGCTACGGCAGCGCCCTGCTTCTTGCCGCCACGCATGCTCTCGATAATGCCGCGGAACATCAGCGAGCAGGCGGCGAAATAGATGATGGTGGAAGAGATGACATCGACGATCTCCGGTGCGAAGCTATACAGCTGCATATTGAAGCCGCCGACGGTGATCCAGCCGAAGAAGAGGCCGGCGAACAGCACGCCGATGGGATGCGAGAGGCCGAGCAGGGCGACCGAGATGCCGTCCATACCCTCCATCAGCAGCACTTCTACTACGTTGAAGTTTTTGCCCGCGCCGGCAAGGTAGACCAGGCCGCCGCCGAGGCCGGAGAGCGCGCCGGAGATAGCCATGGAAAGCACGATGCCGCGCTTTTCGTTGATGCCGGCGTATTTGGCGGCGTCGCGGCTGAGGCCGACCGCTTTCAGCTCATAGCCGAAGGTGGTCTTTTCCAGCAGCACATAGATGGCGATGGCCGCCAGCACGGCGATGATGATGCCGCCGCCCACGGAAGAGCCGGGGAAGAGCCTGTTCAGGCCGAACTTGGGGATCAGCGCGCTTTCCAGTACATTGGCAGACTGATTCTTCAGCTGATTGTAGCAGGTCTTGACGATCAGGTAATTGACGATATACATGCTCGTATAGTTGAGCATGATCGAGGTGATAACTTCGTTTACATTATAGTAGGCTTTGAGCAGGCCGGGGATAGAGCCCCACAGCGCGCCGGCCAGCGCCGCGAAAGCCAAGCACACTACCCAGTGCACGCCGCCGAAGAAGCCGCAGTAGACGCCGGTGACGATGGCGGCATAGGCGCCGAGGGTGAACTGGCCGCTGGCGCCGATATTGAACAGGCCCGTCTTGAAGGCGAAGCCGACCGAGAGGCCGGTGCAGATGAGCGGGGTGGCAAAGTAGAGCACCTGACCCAGCTGACGGCGGCCGCCGGTGATGGGCGTGAAGAGGATGGTCTTGAAGGCGGGGAAGGCCTGCGAGGCATTGGTGCAGAGCAAAACAAGCAAGCCCAGCAGCAGGCCGGCGCAGACCGCCATAATGGCGGAAAGGAAGCTGATATTCAGCGTGATCGTGCCAAAGCGGCGCGGTTTCTTTTCCGTGAGCTTATTCATCTGCCGCCACCTCCTTGCCGCGTTTGCTGCCGGCCATATAGAGGCCGATCTCCGTGCGGAATTCTTCGCTGCTGTCCGGCAGCAGCTCGCCGACGATCTCGCCCTCGTAGACGACGAGGATGCGGTCGGCCAGCGCCAGTACCTCATCCAGCTCGAAGCTGACCAGCAGTACCGCCTCGCCATTATCGCGGGCGCGTACCAGCTGCTTGTGAATGTATTCGATAGCGCCGACGTCGAGGCCGCGCGTGGGCTGCATGGCGATGAGCAGGTCGCTGGCGCGATCCAGCTCGCGGGCCACGATGGCCTTCTGCTGATTGCCGCCGGACATAGAGCGGGCGATGGAGGCCGGGCCGTTGCTGCTGCGGATATCGAAGCGCTCGATCAGCTCTTCCGCATATTCCAGCACCGCATCCTGACGGATGAAGCCGCCGCTTTGGAAGTCCGGCTCGAAGTAGCGCTGCAGCACCAGGTTATCGTCGAGGCGATAATCCAGCACCAGGCCGTGGCGATGGCGGTCTTCCGGCACATGGGAGATGCCGTGGGTATTGCGGTGGCGGATGGAAGCATGGGTAAGATCCTGCCCCAGCAGGGAGATGCGGCCGGATGCGGCGGGCAGCAGGCCGGTCAGCGCCTGCACCAGCTCGCTCTGGCCGTTGCCATCGACGCCGGCCACGCAGACGATCTCGCCGCGGCGCACCTTGAGGCTGACGTCGTTGACCACGCGCTTGCTGTGGCCCTCGCGCAGCAGGTCTACGCAGAGGTTTTCTACCTCCAGCACGGCCTCGCCGGGATTGGCGGGGGCTTTTTCTACCTGCGCGGCTACCTTGCGGCCGACCATCATTTCGCTCATCTCTTCGATGCTGGTGGTCTTCACATCGACGGTGCCGACGCATTTGCCGCGGCGCAGTACCGTGCAGCGGTCGGCTACCGCCTTGATCTCTTTCAGCTTGTGGGTGATAAAGACGATGGATTTGCCCTCGGCGATCAGCCCGCGCATGATCTGCATCAGCTCTTCGATCTCCTGCGGCGTCAGTACGGCGGTGGGCTCGTCAAAAATGAGGATGTCGTTTTCGCGGTAGAGCATCTTCAGGATCTCTACGCGCTGCTGCTGGCCGACCGAGATATCCTCGATCAGCGCATCGGGGTCAACTTTCAGCCCGTAGCGCTGGGAAAGCGCCATCACCTTGGCGCGGGCGGCGTCCATCTGCAGCAGGCCGCCCTTCACATCTTCCACGCCCAGGATGATGTTTTGCAGCACGGTGAAGTTGTGCACCAGCTTGAAGTGCTGATGCACCATGCCGATGCCGAGGCGGTTGGCATCGCGCGGGCCCTTGATCTGCGCCTTCTGCCCATTGATGATGATCTCGCCCTCTTCCGGCGTATAGAGGCCGAAGAGTACGCTCATCAGCGTGGATTTGCCGGCGCCGTTTTCGCCCAGCAGGGCGTGGATCTCCCCTTTTCGAACATGGAAGTCGATGTGGTCGTTGGCGATCAGGCCGGGGAATTTTTTGACGATCTGACGCATTTCGATCACGTTTTGCGGCAAAGAAATCACATCCTCACTACCTAAATTAAAGCATTTGTTAAGCGGGTCGGCAGCACCGGCCCGGCTTAAAAAATGAGGGGGCTGCGTGAACAGCCCCCTAAGTTAGATCAAACAAATTATTCGACTACGGTCAGGGTGGTGTTGGTTACCGGGATGTCGGCAGCGGAAGCATAATCGGTATCTACGGGGATAGCGATAGTGCCGGCGATCAGTTCGGCATACAGGGCATCATACATTTCCTGAGTGAAGCCTTCGATCTTGGTGGAAGCCATGGGCAGACCGGTACCGGCGCCGTTAGCAGCGGTGACCTGTTTGCAATAGCCGCCTTCCCAAGCGCCTTTGTGGTAAGCTTCGGCAGCAGCGTAAACGGTGCTGGAGAGATGCTTTACAGCGGAGGTGACTACGCGATCAGAGAGGCCGCTCTGGTCGGTGTCTACGCCGATAACGTCTTTTTCAGCAGCGTCGGCAGCAGCCAGGATGGAGGTAACGATACCGCCACCGCAGGAGAAGATAACTTCGGTGCCATCAGCATACCAGGCGCCGGCGAGGGTGAGGATTTCGGGGGATTCGCTGAAGGTGCCGGTGTAATGATATTTCATTTCAACGTCGATGCCCAGTTCTTTGGCAGCGGCATCAGCGCCGGCAACGAAGCCGTAACCGTAGCGCATAACGGCGGGAACAGCCATACCGCCCATGAAGCCGAGCTTGGTGTAGCCGCCCTTAACAGCAGCGTAACCGGCAGCATAACCGGATTCCTGGTCAGCAAAGAGAACAGTCAGCAGGTTGGGCTGAATTTCAGCCAGGGTGACGTCCAGCATGACGAATTTGACATCCGGATACAGGGTCTGAGCCTGACCAACGGATACTTCGAACAGGGAGCCGGGGCAGACGACGAATTTGGCGCCGCCTTCTACGGCCAGAGCGATGGCGGCGAGATAAGCGTCATCGGACTTTTCGGTGGGCTGATAGTACTTATAGGTGAGGCCGGCATCTTTGGCATAAGCTTCGAGGCCTTCCCAGGCAGACTGGTTGAAGCTCTTGTCGTCGATGGTGCCGACGTCAGTGATCAGGGCGAGTTCGAAGGTTTCTACGACTTCTTCTTTTTCGCCGCAGGCGGCCAGGCCCAGTACCAGAGCCAGAGCCATGATCAGGACAAGCAGTTTTTTCATGTGTGTTTCCTCCCAAAAGATTTTTTTGTTTGATCTATACCGGTGCCGGGGAACCCCCGACACGAGATACCAATAGAGCAGGATAAAACTTAGAACATTGTAGGGCGGGGGCTTGCTCCCGCCGCTTGTGGCTGTGATAGATGGAATACATCACCGTACCGATCGTAGGGGCGAGCATTGCTCGCCCGCTTGGGTAAGTGCGAATGTGGCGGGCGACCACTGGTCGCCCCTACAACTGACGAAGTAAATTCGCAGCTATTCCAAATCCTCCGGGCCGAAGCTTTTCGGCAGCAGGGCTTCCAGCGTGATGGCGCAGATCTCATCTGCGGATTTCACCAGATATACAGGCATACTATTCGCGCAGAACTCGCGTAAAACCTGCCGGCACACGCCGCAGGGCGGACAAAATTCGACCGGCTCGGCATTATCCGGCCCGCCGCAGACGGCGATGGCGACAAAATCGCGCTGACCCTGATAGACGGCGCTGAAAATGGCGGTGCGCTCGGCGCAGTTGGTGGGAGAATAGGCGGCATTCTCGATATTGCAGCCGCCGAAAATCGTACCGTCGGCACAGAGCAGCGCCGCACCCACGGCGAAGTGAGAATACGGCACATAGGCGCGTCTGCGGGCATCCAGGGCGGCCTCTGCCAGCGCTTTTACATCTATCTGCAGCTTATCGCTCATCATCTACCCCCGTTTGGGCAAAATTTTTTTGCCGCGCGGGGCGACCCGTTCGGCCTCGTATCTACCCATATTGTAACATTTGCGCTGCCGCCTGTAAAGGCAAAAAGCCACAGGCAGCTGTGAATTTGCTGTGGCATTTGTGCACATGCTGTGCATTAATTGTGGACAATTGCGGAATATTCCACAGATTTCCGCCGCTTAGTCCAGCCCCTCTTCGAAGAGCTGGGGCTGCTCGGCCAGGCCCTGACGCAGCTCGCGCTCGTGGGCGATGCGCTGCTGCCAGCAGTGGTGGCAGAGCGCGATATAGCGGTCATTACCGCCAAGGCACACCTGCGCGCCCTCGGTAACTACGAAGCCGCTCTCATCAATGCGGGCATTGACGCTGGCCTTGCGGCCGCAGCTGCAGATGGTCTTGATCTCGGAGATGGAATCTGCCAGCTCGAAGAGGCGGCGGCTGCCGGGGAAGAGCTGGGTGAGAAAGTCCGTACGCAGGCCGAAGCAGAGCACCGGCACGCGCAGCTCATCCACGATGCGGCGCAGACCGTCCACCTGATGCGGCTGCAGAAACTGCGCTTCATCGGCGATGATGACATGGGTGGTGGCAGAATAGCGGTGCAGGAACTCGGCGTAAATATCCAGCTCCGGCGCGATCACCTCGGCATCCGCCTGCAGGCCGATGCGGGAGCGGATCACCGTCTGCCCGTCACGCGTATCGATGGCGGGCTTGATCAGCCACACCTGCATACCGCGTTCTTCGTAATTGAACTTAGTGATCAGCGCCTGGGCGGTCTTGCTGCTGCCCATAGCACCGTATTTGAAGTAGAGCTTGGCCATAAATCTGCTCCTTTGCTGTGATATGCGGATGGATCGGGTCGTAGCCACACGCTGCGTATGGCGCAGCCGGGTCGGTGATAGCGGGATTTTGCGGGACGGGGAACCCGTCCCCTACCCGCGCCGCCCTTAGGGAGAAGCCTTGGCTCTCCCCTGCCCGCCGTCACGGAAATTTCAGCCGGGCTTTGGTGACTTTGGCACAGAAATCGCGGGCGGGATATGCTACTATTATTGTAGCCCATCGGCCCGGCATAGTCAAACGCCGCCGCCGATTTACAGCTAAAGTATCGCAATTCTTTTCCTTATTATATATAGGGGCTATTTCTGAACGATAAGAACACACCGCCTGCGGCGGAGCCCCCTTTAACAAAAGGGGCCTTTGGATCCCTGCTCTTAAGAGCCGCACCCACGTGCGGCGCAGGCAGCGGCTACGACATAGGCTTATCCCGCCCCCTATCCTGCCGACCAAGGAAAAATCTTGCCAATATTCTCGATATGTGCTATTATTACACATATATTCCCTTGTTTCACCTTACTTAACAATCGTCAAATCAAGGAGGATACACTTATGGGTTCACTTACCGGTAAAACCGTTATCATCACCGGCGCCGGCCGCGCCGTTTTGAGTGATGGCAGCTGCGGCTCCATCGGCTACGGCATCGCCACCGCCGCCGCCAAAGAAGGCGCTAATCTCGTCATCACCGGCCGCAATATGGATAAGCTGAATGCGGCCAAAGAAGAGCTGGAACGCCTCTACGGCGTGCAGGTGCTGCCCGTGCAGGCCGATGTGAATGCCGGCGCGGATAATGCCGCCGTGGTGCAGAATGTGGTAGATCAGGCCGTGGCCACCTTTGGCGGCATCGATGTGCTGATCAATAATGCCCAGGCCTCCGCCTCCGGCGTCACGCTGGCCGACCACACCACCGCCCAGTTCGACCTTGCCGTCTACTCCGGCCTCTATGCCAGCTTCTACTATATGCAGGCCTGCTATCCGCACCTCGTCAAGTCCGAAGGCACGGTGATCAACTTCGCCTCCGGCGCGGGTCTCTTCGGCAATTTCGGTCAGTGCGCCTATGCCGCCGCCAAAGAAGGCATCCGCGGCCTTTCCCGCGTGGCTGCCACCGAATGGGCCAAAGACCGCATCGGCGTCTTCGTCATCTGCCCGCTGGCCTGGACCGCGCAGCTGGAAAAATTCGAGCAGCAGTACCCCGAAGCCTTCAAGGCCAATGTGAAGATGCCGCCGGCCGGCCACTACGGCGATGTGGAAAAAGAGATCGGCCGCGTCTGCGTACAGCTGGCCAGCCCGGACTTCAAATTCATGACCGGCGAGACCCTCACCTTAGAAGGCGGCATGGGCCTGCGCCCCTGATCCCCCTTGCCAGTAACTATGATGATGAAAGCCCCCGCGTTTTGCGGGGGCTTTTTGTATGCGCGTAGGCAGGACGTGCAGCAAGTGTAGCACCGC
>JAFXLH010000083.1 GCA_017531315.1 Bacillota bacterium | reverse complement strand
GCTGCGCCCGGATGTGCAGGCGGTGCTGCATACGCACCCGGTCAACTCCACCGTCTTCTCCGTGATCGGTGACGAGATACCGCTGATCACCGACGCCGCGGTGCAGGAGCTGCGCGCTCCCGTGCGTACCGCCGTCTACTATCCGCCGGGCACGGCAGAGCTGGCTGCGGCGGCACAGGCGGCGCTGGGCGAGAAGGCGCGGGCCTGCCTGCTGAAGGCGCATGGCGCGGTCTGCGTGGGCAAAAGCCTGCCTCAGGCCTTCGATGTGGCGAAGGTGCTGGAAAACACCGCCGAGATCTACTGGCGCATCCGCGCCCTCGGCCTGCAGCCGCAGCCGATCGCCGATGAGCATATCCGCTATATGCACGAGGTGCTCTCCCATAACTACGGGCAGAAAAAGTGATCAGGATGCAGAAAACCCCCGACCGTATCGGCCGGGGGTTTTGTGTGGGTCGCTTTAAAAAACCACGGTGCTTGCATCAAAATACAAGATTTTTTAATAATTTCACAATTTTACTCTTGATATTTGCAAGATGATGCTATATAATACATCTATTAGCACCGATAAGCGGTGCTGAAAATTTGTATGTTTCTCTTACTCCTCCCAAAACGAGAGAACAAGCGCAGAAAAGGCTGCACCGATTGGTGCAGCCCATTTTGTTTGTATTCAGCGGTTCAGGCGGCGATGCCGGAGAGGCACAGCAGCATTACGAAAGTGAGTGCCAGCAGGGAGCGGCGGGATTTTTTTCGCATCATGGCGATACCTCCTTATCGATTATCAATAGCTTATCAGTAATGATTACTGTTTATGTCTATATCATAACCGATGCAGGGCCGTCTGTCAAGCATTATTTATTGAAGCGGCGCAGCAGGGCGCGGAACAGCATGCGGCAGGGGACGAAGAGCAGCCCCGCCAGCGGCCAGGTGACAATGGCGGCATCGCGCCACAGATCGGTGCGGAAGCCGAGCGCGAGGAAGATGGCGGTGGCGAGCAGCCAGTAGCCGCCGCTGAAGGCTTCCATGGACGGCTTTTCCCGCTTGCGCTGCGGCGTGTAGTCTGCGGTCTGCAGCAGCGCCTGTGCCGCTTCTTCCAGCTCGCCGGCGCGGATGAACTGCCCCACGCCTATGCCCACCAGCACCAGCAGCAGGCAGGTGCACAGCGCCAGCACCACGTCGCCAGCCTGCAGAAAAGCCGCTACAAGCAGCGGAACGGGGCAGAGGATGCAGCAGGTGGTGCCACGGCGTTCGCCGGCTGTGATGCGCTCATTTTCGCGGATAAGCGTATCTTCGGCCAGGGCGATCACGGCGGCATCGGCGATAAACTCTTCGCGCTCGATGTACTGCAGCGGCCGCAGCTCGCCGTCGCAGTTGATATAGCGGCTGACCGCCCAGGCGATGAGCAGCAGCAGTATGATCAAGCCCGCCCCGCCCCCGCTGCTTTCGGGTAGGCCGCGCCATTCTGTCAGGGCGCCCAGCAGCATCAGCGGCACGGCGCAGGTGATGCAGGCGAAGGTGGCGCGCGCCAGCTGCGGGGCATGGCGGCGGCGCAGCTGCAGGTACGCTTCCGCATCAGCGAGGGTGAGGCGGCGCAGCTGCGGTGCGGCGGTGGCGGTGGCGGCGGGCGCATCCAGCAGCAGGGCGTCGGTGCTGACGCCGAAGAGACGGCTGATGGCGATGATGCGCTCGATATCCGGCACGCTCTGGTCGCTTTCCCATTTGGAGACGGATTGGCGGGTCACCTCCAGCTTCAGCGCCAGCTCTTCCTGCGACCAGCCCTGTTTTTTGCGTAAATCACTGATATTTTCTCCCAGGCTCATCGTTTTGCCCTCCTTCGATGCTATTCTTTCTGCCCTCATTATACGTCAAGAGCCGGTTGCGGGGCAAGAAAGGCGGCTTGGAAATATGTCAACTGCCGGTTGACAAACAAAACAGCACGCCTTAGCGTGCTGTTTTTATTTTGGGGAGGTCACTGTTCAAGCATACCGATCAATTCCGGCAATGCCGTTTCAAATTTTACGCCGTACCAATGTTCCGGATTGTTCTGGGTGTTTTCGATGCAGCGCACGGTATAGTCCGCGGCGATCTTAGCCGCAGCGAAAAGGGATTTCCCTCTTACCAGTGCGCCGGTGAATGCGGAAGCGTATACATCGCCCGTGCCGTGGCAGCCTTTGGCGATGCGGCGATGCTCATAGTAGCTGAGCTGGCCGTTTTCATAAACGACTACACCGGTTTTATCGGCGGCATAGCTGACGCCCGTCAGGACGATCGTCGCGCAGCCCAGCTTACTGAGTTCGGCAAGCAGTTCTTTTATGTAGCTTTCGTCGTATGCTTCACGGTATTCCACGCCGGCCAGGAAGGCCGCTTCGGTAATATTGGGGAGCAGGATGTCGGCAGAGGGGCAGAGCGTCTTCATCGCATCGACATATACGCTGTCGAAGGCGGGGTAGAGCTTGCCATTATCGGCAAAGGCGGGATCGACGATCTTCACCGAGCCGTCCTTGCCCATCGTATCGAGAATGTCCTTCACATAGCCGATCTGCTTGGTGCTGCCGAGATAGCCGGTGTAGATGCCGTCGAATTTGATGCCTTCTTTTTGCCAATGCGCCTTGATCGCCGGCATATCGTCGGTAAGATCTCTGAAGGTAAATCCGCTGAAGCCGGCCGTATGCGTGGATAAAACGGCGGAAGGCAGTATGGCGGTTTCGATGCCGCAGGCGGAGAGGATGGGCAGTGCAACGGTCAGCGAGCACTGGCCTACGCAGGAAATATCCTGTATCGTTAAAATTCGCTTATATTCGTATCCCATGGTTCGTCCTCCTTGATCAATTGAAGTGGCGGTTCTTATCGTGATGAGCGTTTGCAAACATAAAAAGAAGAAAAACCGGCAGACTCCGCTCAAGTCTCCCGGCTGTAAACGATTGCGATCCCGTCTGTATCAGGCGGCACAAGTGTTTACTTTTGAGCAGGGGAGCGCAGCGGAAAAATGAGCGCGCCAAGCCATGCGCATGCTGCAGAGCCACATGCACATTTCCATCATCATCGCCTTGGTGATAGCGGTTTGCTTTTTCATATCCGTGTACTCCTTTCACTAGATCTACCGACCTGTCAGGTTGCTAACAGTATGCCCCTGTTTACCTAATTTGTCAATAGGTAAATAGGCGTTTTTCTTTATCGGCGCGGGATATGGGCGCGGTAATTCAGGCGGTTTGTCGCGGATGCGGCAGGGCATTGCGGAACAAAAACAGCACGCATTTAGCGTGCTGTTGCTGCGTTATGTTGGTATCACAGACCAAACTTGGCGCGGACGCGGGCCAGGCTTTCGTCCATTTCGCGGGCGGCGCGGATCTGGTTTTCCGTAGTTTCGTCGATCTCGCCGAAGCACATATCCACGGGCGGGATGTCGAGATCCTCGTCGGCCATGGCGTTGATGTACATATCGCCCCATTTCTGCTGGTCGTGGTACAGCTCATAATGGTCGATCGGTTCGCTGCCATCGGGGGCGAAGGCGGAGCCGCGGCGTACGGCGGTGAAGCCGTAGCCGTCCTTGTGGCGCAGGCGGCCAAAGAAGCTGGCCGTGCCGGCAAAGCCCTTTACCAGCACCGGGTATTCGTAGCTGTAGCCGTATTTGGCAAAGAATTCCGGCATTTCGCCCCGTTCTTTGGCGGCGGCGAAGGCTTTGAGCATAATGTGGCGGTGTACCTGCGGTTCTTCCTCTTCCACGAAGAGCGGGCGGGGCGGCGGCGGGGTGATGGGATGCGCCAGGATGTAGGCAAGCGCCCATTCGGTGCGTTCTTCGCTAAGGCCCAGCACCTTCTGGCAGGCGCGGCGGCAGATATGGTCGGTGGCGGCGCCCATGGTGCGGCGGGGCAGCTCATCGAGCAGCAGCAGGGCATAGGCCTCGGCGTCGGTCTGTGCGCCGCTCTTTTCTTTTAATGCGGCCAGCTCTTCCGCGCCGGTCTTTTCCTGCAATTCTTCAACGATCTCGAAGGCGATGCCGCGGCGCTTGGCTCCCGGCTTTTTCATGCTGTGCAGCAGCAGATTTTCATCGGCATTGATATTGGTCATGGGGCAAACCTCTCTTTCTACCCACCAGTATAGCACTTTTGCCACCGCGGGGCAAGGGTGTGCTAATCGCTGAGGTCGCGGGCGGCGGCTACGGCGCCGCTTGCGGCGTCGATGTAGATGTAGAGGCTGGTCAGCGGGTCATTGGCGTCGAAGAGGCGCACTTCCCAGAGCAGGTGGGCGGTGGCGAGCGCTTCGTAGCGCCACTCTTCGCGCACGTAGAGCGTATCTGCGTTGAAGATCAGCTGCGGCGCGGCGCCATCCGGCAGGTAGAAGTCGCTCTTCCAGCCCTGGTACTGATAGCAGGGCTTTTGCGCCTCGGCAACTGCGATATCGGCAGCCGTGGCGGCGCTGATGGCGGTAGGCACGGGCTCGCCGCTGCTGCTGAAGCCGGGCTGCTGCGGCTCGCTCTGCCACAATTCGTGCTGCTGCGGCAGGCGCACCATGTAGTCGTAGCCGGATACGCCGCTGTAGGCGGTGAAGTCGCTCATATCGGCGGCGGGGGTGGCGGCGGCAGAGTAGGAGAGCAGCCGCGCCAGGCGGAACAGGCGCGTGCTTTCCGGGAAGTTGAAGATGATATCGTGGCGGTAGCCGGGGTCGCTTTCCGTGAGCTCGCCGTTATCATAATCGAAGACGAGGTAGCGGTGGCCGCTGCTGCCCATGGTGCTGATGCTGTCGGGGCTGAAACACCACAGGTTGTAATCCTCCATCGCCGAGTAGTGCATGCGGTCTTCGGCGGCGCGCAGCAGGTGGGAAAAGTCGGCATCGGCGGGCTGCCAGCAGTAGAACCAGTCCTCGTCGGCGGGCTTGAACCACAGCCGCTCCGGCGCGCCGCTGTAGATGTAGTCGTATTGGTCGAAGCTCTGGTAATCGGTATAGTTTTGCTCATCGGCGGCCACCTGCGCCTGAAGCGCGGCCAGCTCGGCTTTGGTGGGCTGCGGCGGGGCGCTGCCACAGCCGCCAAGCAGCATCAGCAGGAAAATAAAGGCGATGAGGCTATGTTTACGCATCATATTGCTCCTCCTATTTCCACACTTTGCCGATGCGGTAGCCCGCCAGCAGCTGCATATACTCGCTGGCGGGGACGCGGTTGCCGTCGTAGACCGGCTCGCCGCTTGCCAGCGCTTCGGCCAGCGCCTTGGCGCCCACCAGATGGCTGGCGGCCAGCAGGCCGGAGCGGGTCACCTCCACGCCGCAGTACTGCGTGCCGAGGTACTCTTCCAGTTCGTAGTTGCGGATGTAGCGGCAGAGGCGGCGGTGATAGGCGGTGACGGCGGCATCCTGCGCGGCGGGCGTGGCGAGGAAGTCCTCTTTGCTGTGCACACCGTGGCGGGCGGCGGTGGCCGTCCAGCTGCCCGCGGCATCCTTGAAGCCGGCATCCTGCAGCGCCATGCCGCCCAGCTGATAGCGCCCCAGGTAGCCGAGGCTGTTCACCGCGGTGTAATTATCGGAGGATTCGCGCATCGCCAGCGCATCCAGGAACTCGCGGTAGTGGCGGTTCTGGGCGCGGTGATGGCAGGCGGTGGCGATGAGCGCGGCGGCGAGCAGCAGCACGATAAGCGCGGCGAAGAAGCGCCAGCTGATGCGGCGCCGGCTGTGGCTGAAGCTGCGGGGCAGATAAAGCGGCACGGTATCACATCCTTTGCAGTAGACGATCTATACAATTTAGACACCCCCGCCACCCGGTTTGTTCCGCAGGGAAAAGAAAAAGACCTGAAACCGAAGTTTCACTCAGACAAAAAGAAAAAGACCTGAAACCGAAGTTTCAGTCAGACAAAAAGAAAAAGACCTGAAACCGAAGTTTCAGGTCTTGTGGTGGAGACGAGGGGGATCGAACCCCTTACCTCTTGAATGCCATTCAAGCGCTCTCCCAGGTGAGCTACGCCCCCACGACTGGCAACGAACTTATTATAGGACATTTTGTCGCCAGTGTCAATACTTTTT
>JAFXLH010000082.1 GCA_017531315.1 Bacillota bacterium | reverse complement strand
TTTCGGCCCGATAGATGGCGCCGCCGGGGAAAATGCGGAAGACCGGCAGGAAAAATCGCTGCTGGCGGCAGAAGTGGCGCTGGTCATCTGCCGCATCCGCGATCTGCTCGCGCAGGGCTACAGCCTTAGCGATATGGTGATACTGCTGCGCAGCACCAAAAACCGCGAGAACTTCGTGGCGGAAAAATTGCAGGAAGCTGGCATGCTGGCGGTGACCGGCAGCGGCAGCGACGCCCTCGCCGCACCGGAAGTGCGCCTGATCGTAGCGGCGCTGCGGGTGATCGATAATCCGCTGAACGATCTGCCGCTCGCCACGCTGCTGCGCTCGCCGCTTGTTGGCTTCAGCGCCGATGAGCTGACCGAGATCCGCCTGGCGGGCAGCGGCTACTATTATCACGGCCTCTGCGCCCGTGCCGCGGCAGAAGATGCCTTTGGCAGCAAGTGCGCCGCTTTCATCGCTAAATTGCAGCGCTGGCAAAATCTGGCAAAAGAGGAGCGTCTCTCCCAGCTGATCGCGCAGCTGCTGCAGGAAAACGGCTACTTCCGCCTGGTAGGGGCGATGGCAGACGGCGAGCAGCGGCAGGAGCATCTGCACGCCTTCATCCAGCTGGCGCGTGAATACGAGCGCAGCAATTACCGGGGGCTGTACCGCTTCCTCTGCTATCTGCAGGATACGGAAAAGCGCCGCGCCCGCGTGGCCGAGAGCCAGAAGCCGGAAGAGCAGCAGGCGGTACGCGTCATGAGCATACACAAGAGCAAGGGGCTGGAATTCCCCATCGTCTTTGTCTGCGGCATGGGCAGCCGCTTCAGCTTCCGCAATGATAATAATGATGTACTGTGGCACAAGGAGCTGGGCTTAGGGCCGATGCTGGCCGACCGCTCCCGCCGCATCAAATACCCCACGCTGGCGCATCGTCTGGTGGCATGGCAGAATGACCACGATGCCCGCGCCGAAGAGCTGCGTATCCTCTACGTGGCGCTGACCCGCGCCAAGGAGCGGCTGATCATCGTGGGCGCCGACCGCAATCTCCGCAGCTCGCTGGCCCGCTGGCGGCAGACGGCGGAATGCCCCGGCGCGCTGCCGGCCACCGTGCTGCGCCGCGACAGCCGCCCGCTGGATTGGCTGGCCCGTGCGCTGGCCACGCACCCCGGCGGCTGGGAGATCTGCTTCCGTGCCGACGGCAGTATGCCGCGTGTGGCGCCGCAGGATTCGCGCTTTGGCGTCTATTTCAGCGATGGGCACTATCTGCTGCAATTGTTGCACAGCCTGCCGCAGCAGCTGCAGGCGCTGCAGGATACCGTCTCGCTGCCGCCCGCCGAGTGGCAGGCCACGGAGCAGCAGGCGGCGGTGGATGCGGTGCTCTCTTACCGCTACCCCTATGCAGATGCCTGCAATTACCCGGCCAAGTGGTCGGTCAGCCAGCTGAACAGCGAGCAGACGCAGCGTTTCATCCCCGCGCGTACCGAAGATGCGGGCGAAGACTTAAGGCGGGAAGCCGCCCTGCGCCGCGGTACGCTCAACCACCTGCTGCTGCAGTTTGTCGATTTTGCCGCAGCAGACAGCGCTGCCGCTGTGGCGGCGCAGGCAGCCGAGCTTATCGCCCGGGGGCTGCTGGATGCCGAAGAGCTGGCGCTGGTGGATATCCCCGCGCTCTACGGATTCATCTGCTCGCCGCTGGGGCAGCGCATGGCCGGGGCTACGCGGCTGTGGCGCGAATTCCCCTTCACGGCGCTGCTGCCCGCCGCGGGCAGGGTAGAGGCGGCGGCCGACGATGCGCTGCTGCTGCAGGGTACCATCGACGCGTTGTTCGAAGAAGACGGCCGGCTGATACTGGTAGACTACAAGACCGGCGGCCGCGGCAAAACGGACACCCAGCTGGCGGCAAGCTACCGCGTGCAGCTGCAGCAATACGCCCGCGCCGTAGAGCTGCTCTTCGGCACTCCCCCCGCCGAAGCCTGGCTGTATATGCTCGACCTGCAGCGCACTGTTAAGGTGGAGCTGTAGCATAGCGTGATATGTAACTACGCCAAAGGGCGCAGCGAAAAGCTGCGCCCTTTTCTCATCTGCCTCATTTGCGCTTGTCAAAAGTTTCGCAGGCGGTCTGCTCGCAGCTGTTCACGCGGCGGCCGTCGCAGCTCTTTACGCAAATTTCTCCCGCTTCACAGAAGTAGTTGTCATTGTAGCGGCATTCTTCTACCATGCATTTGATATTGGTCATATCGCGCCCTCCTTCGCTTTTGCCGCTATTATGCCGCGCAGCGCGGGCGCTTATGCATCAGCAGCACAGCGACCAGATGAAGAGCAGCAGCAGCGCCGCCGCCACCAGCAGCGAAGGGCAGGTGAGCATGGCCGTGAGCAGCAGCATCGTCGCCACTATCAGCAGCAGATTGCTGATGCCGCCATCGAATATGCCGCCGAAGCCGTCTTTGAGATTGCGCATGAAATTGTTGGAAATTTTTATCACCGCCGTAGCTACATTTTTGCTGTAAGCTTATGCGCGGCGGATGCTTTGGGTGCTTGTATTTGCCGCCGTTTTGCAGTACAATTAACAGATAGAGCCAAAGGAGTGATACTTATGGATGCGCGCCAATCCGCGGTGCTGGCAGAATTAGAAAATCTCTATCACGGCACGGAATCCGCGCTGGAATTTGCAAGCGTCTTTCAGCTGCTGATCGCCGTGATGCTTTCCGCCCAGACCAACGACAATCAGGTAAACCGCATCACCCGCGAGCTGTTCCCGCGCTTCCCCGATGCCGCCGCTTTCGCCGCGCTCACGCCGGAAGAGCTGGAGCCGCATATCAGCTCCTGCGGCCTCTACCGCAATAAGGCCAAAAATATCGTCGCCACCTGCCGCATCCTCTGCGAAAGCTACGGCGGCGAAGTGCCGCAGGACAAGGCGCAGCTGGTGGCCCTGCCCGGCGTGGGCGGCAAGACCGCCAATGTGGTGCTCTCCGTCGGCTTCGGCATCCCGGCGCTGGCGGTAGATACGCATGTGCAGCGCGTCTCCAATCGGCTGGGCCTCGCCGCGGGCAAAACGCCGGAGCAGGTAGAAGCGCAGCTTTGCGCCCTCATCCCGCAGGATAAATGGGCTGAGGCACATCACTGGCTGATCTGGCACGGGCGCCGCGTCTGCGCTGCCCGCCGCCCCAATTGCACTGCTTGTACGCTGGCGGCGCATTGCCCCGGCAAGAATAAGGAGGATTGACCTATGTCTGCTACTATCAAAAAAAGCGTGGCCGCGCTGCTGCTGGCGCTGCTGCTGATCGTCTTTTGCGCCGCCCCGGCGCTGGCTCTGGGCACGCCCAAGGCCGTCGCCTATGCCCCCGGCAAAGAGCCGGAAGCGGAACAGCAGAAAATGACGGATGAAGAATCCGCCCTCTACTATGCCAAGCTCTACGCCCGCTACTACTCTCCCTTCACCGCCCCCGCCGAGCTGGCCAGCGCCAAGACCGTGCAGGAAGTGGTGCAGATCATGAGCCAGGTGGACAACTGGACCGCCTACTACACCCCGGATGAGATGAGCGTCTTCACCAAGGTGGAAGAAAAATACATCGGCATCGGCGTCTACCTCATCAACGATACCGAGGGCAAGCACGTGGTCAGCGGCACCGTGCCGGATAGCCCCGCCTTCAAGGCCGGCCTCATCGAAGGCGACCGCATCGTCAAGATCAACGACGTGGATACCAGCGCCTATTCCAGCACCGATATCTCCGCCCTGCTGCGTGCGGAAGAGGTGAATACCATGTTCTTCCTCACCGTGCAGCGCGATGACTATACCTTCAATACCAGCATCGCCGCGCGCGAGGTAATCATCCCCGGCATCGACTACTATATGCTGGATGGCTCTACCGGCTACATCGATATCGACGAATTTACTTCTCTCACCGATGCGGAGGTGCTGCGCGCGCTGCGTTCGCTCACCAATCAGGGCATGGAAGGCCTGGTCATCGACCTGCGCGATTGCGGTGGCGGCACGCTTACCTCTGCCAGCAATATCTGCGGCTTCCTCATCGATTCTTTCCCGCTTGCCTTCTCCCAGAGCGCATCCGGCAGCTATAACGGCATCTACCAGGCCGATCCCAGCCTGCAGCTGTTCGATATCCCGCTGGCGCTGCTGGTAAACGGCCACACCGCCTCTGCGGCAGAAATGTTTGCCGCCGAAGTGCGCAACAGCGGCCGCGGCGTGCTCATCGGCACCGGCACTTTTGGCAAGAGCTATGTCCAGTCCGTCATCACCCTCGCCACCGGTGAGGGCATCAAGCTGACCACCGGCAAATACATCATGCTCAGCGGCGAAGATATCACCGCTATGGGCGGCCTCACCCCCGATTACTATGTCACCGATGCCGCCGCTCAGCTGGATAAGGCGCTGGCCTACCTGCACGCGCAGAATCCGGTAGAAGAGCTGAGCTTCACCATGGGCGAATACGCCTATTCCGCGGATGGCGTGCGCCTTAAGAGCGGCCATGCTGCCTTCCTCCGCGACGGCCGCTCCTATGTGCCGCTGCAGGAAGTGCTGCAGAACTTCGGCTGGCAGCTGGAATACCGCGATGGCTGCTGGTACGGCGTGGATGGCAACAGCCGCCTCATCCTTTCCGGCGCGGAAGGCGTGGTGCTGACCGGCAGCCGCACCATGGATGCCGTATATAGCAACGGCCGCTGGTACATCCCCGCCGCCTTCATGAGCAATTTCGGCTACACCGTCACCTGGGACGCCGCTGCCTCTGCGGTGAAGATCGCCAAATAATATAGGTAGAACAGATAAGCCCCCGCTTTTGCGGGGGCTATTTTTCGTAGTTACGGGCTCGCTCCCGCCATCTGCGGCGGTGATGCGGCGGATGATGCGCCATATCGTAGGGGACGGGTTCCCCGTCCCGCCGGGGTCGCGCGATTGTGGCGGGCGGGGGAACCCCGCCCCTACGATTATATAGGTATATCGGCGGCGCTAAATCGCCCAATAAATCAAAAAAACTCCCTTGCGGGAGGTCGTTGTCAAAAAAATATCCTGTTCAAACAAAAAGACCGGAACAGCCGGTCTCTTTGTGGTGCCGGAAACCGGGGTCGAACCGGTACGATGTTGCCACCGCGGGATTTTAAGTCCCGTGCGTCTGCCAGTTCCGCCATTCCGGCAAAAAAAATGGAGGCGCTGCCCGGATTTGAACCGGGGGTAAAGGATTTGCCGTCCTCTGCCTTACCACTTGGCTACAGCGCCCCATGCACGGATTATAATATCATAATCTTTTGCTAAATGCAAGCAAAATTTTGCCGCGAGGCAAATATCTTATTCGCCCGGCTCCATATGCTTGTCCATCGCCACTTTTACCGCCTTCACCACATCGGTCAGCATCCGCAGCTGGCGGGCAGAGCAGCCATCCAGCAGCTCCGTCAGCTCGGCATAAGAGCTGCTGCGCTGATTGGGCGCGGTATCCAGCAGGTCATCGGTCGCCACCTCCAGCGCGCGGGCAATGTCTACAAATACCGGCAGACTCAGCTTGGTATTGCCGGTTTCGATGTGGCTCATATGGGTCACGGAGATGCCGATGCGCTCTGCCAGCTGCTCCTGCGATAAGCCCATCGCCTTGCGGTATTTACGGATTTGCTGTCCGATCAGAAAATAGTCCACAAAAATCACCCATCCAGTTAATTCTTACTTGAATTGTATAGGAAGTGGCGCTATAATAAGATAAACTGTGTGGGCTATTTTATGCTTATGTAGTTAAAGTTGCTATATTTTAGGGGAGGATTTTATTATGAAGAAACTCGTTTCTCTGCTGCTGGCATTGGTGCTGGTCTTTGCCATGAGCAGCGTGGCCATGGCAGCAGAGCCGGTGGAAGTAAGCACTTTTGCTGACCTGGAAGCCGCACTGGAAGCCGGTAATGATGTAGTGTTAGTGGATGATATTGAGATTACTGGCAACGACGATGTAGTAGTTGTTACTACTAAGGATGTTGTGTTGGATCTTAATGGTCATACCCTTGTAGCTAACTCTCAGAAAAAATGCTTGTTCTATATTGATGGTAATTCTTTAACTGTTAAAGATACTGTTGGTGACGGTGGTATTACTTTTACCGGTGCAAAAACTAACCAGCATATGTTCAGTGTATGGCCCGCTGACACTTATCCTGATGCCACTTTGAATATTTACGGCGGCACCTTTACTTGTAACAATGCAGTTATTAGCGGTAATGGTACTGCCGATAATACTGAAATCAATATTTACGGCGGTGAACTTAATGGTGGTAAGACTGCCATTTACCATCCGCAGGAAGGTGTACTGAATATCTCTGGCGGCACTATTAAAGCTGCAACTGCTGTATATTTTAAATCCGGTTCTTTAAATATTACCGGTGGTACGTTAATTGGTACTGGCGCAAAGCAGGATTATCAGTATGAAGGCAGCGGTTTTGAGCCTACCGGTGAGGCGCTGGTTATTGAAAATGTCGGCACCGGCGGTTATCAAGCGGTTGGTAATGTTAATATTTCCGGCGGCACTTTCAAATCTGAAAATGCTTCTGCTGTAGGTTCTTACGCTGCAAAAGATAGTCCTAGCGATGCTCCGACTGGTGCTACCGAAGAAGCAGAAACCGGTTTCATTACCGGTGGTGCTTTCACCAGCGCTGAAGATGCTCAGATGGAAGAAAACCTGATTTCTGACGAAATCGAAGTAAAAGTGGATGCTGACGGCAAAATCTATGTTGGCGATTCTATCCCTGTCAAGAGCGCCAAACGCTATGAAGTAGGCGTTGCTAAGACCGAAAACGGTGATGTCACCGTTAAGGGCAGCGCTTCTTATGACAGCGGCGTGGTTATCACTGCTGCTCCGCATTATGGTTATGAAGTGGGTACTGTCACCGTAACCAAGGCTGACGGTACTAAGCTGGATGTAACCGAGCGTGCCGATGGCACTTACAGCTTCTCCATGCCGCGCGGCGAAGTTGCTATCAAGGTCACCTTCGTTCCGCAGGGCGAAGCGGTGAAGATGGTTCTGACTATTGGCAGCAAGGCTGTTGACGTAAACGGCAAAGCCGTCGCCAGCGATGTTGCTCCCGTTATCAAGAATAGCCGCACCTTCCTGCCTGTCCGCCTGATCGCCGAAAACCTCGGCGCTAAGGTCGAATGGAACAACGATGCTCAGACCGTCACCATCACCAAGGGTGAAACCGTGATCGTGCTCACCGTCGGCAGCACCACCGTTCTTGTCAACGGTCAGCCCGCCGAACTGGAAGCCCCGGTCTTCATCGAAAACAGCCGCACCTATCTGCCCGTCCGCTTCATCGCCGAAAAGCTCGGTGCTGATGTAGAATGGAATGGCGCGACCAACGAAGTGACCATTATTGGTCGTAAATAACTAAGGTATCCACCCCCAGCACGGGTGCGAATACATCCCCAAAAACCCAAAGCACAGAAGCGGCCTGACCCAAAGGGCCGCTTTTGTGTTTCTCCGCAGGGGAAATTGCCCTATTCACGGAATCCCCCACCGCCTATCGGCGGAGCCCCCTTTATCAAAGGGGGCCTTTTTTGTAGGGGCGGGGGTCCCCCGCCCGCCACATACGCACAGACCCGGCGGCGGGGGACAAGCCCCCGCCCTACTGGCGTTTTGCCACATCCGCCGCCCGCCCGCATACCCTCTCAGTCAGCCGCTAAAGCGTCTGCCAGCTCCCCTAGAGGGGGAGCCAAGGCTTCTCGCCACATCTGCCGCTTGCCCGGCGGGCGGGCTTGCGCTTAGGAGCTGCAGTGGGCAGCGTGCGCTTGGTGGCTACGACATAGAAAAACCCCCTGCGGTATTGGCAGGGGGTTTCATCATGTCTGGATTGTATACTTATCTGCTAAATGCACTCACAGCACGCCGGCGGATTTTTTCAGGCGGTTCATGATCGCCGCGCCCAGGCCCTCTTCCGGCACGGTCTCTACCAGAATCACGCTGCGGCTCTGGCTATCGGCGAGGCGCAGGGCGGCGAAAATGCTGCGGGCGTAGGCATCGAGATCGCCGCGCTTGCCGGGGATGAAGCTATCTGCATAGCCGAGCTCGGCGGCCATTTCTGCGCTGGCGATGAGCAGCGGCTGCGCTTCTGCGTGCGCGCTCAGCAGCGCCGCGCCCTCTGCTGCGGTGGCAAAGAGCAGCACCTCGCCCTTCGGCGCGTAGTGGGTGTACTTCATGCCGGGCGCGAGCGGCTTCTGCGTGGGTAGCTGGGGTTTTGTCAGCAGGCCGCCGCAGAGCTCGCGCAGCATCTCGGCCGTGATGCCGCCGGGACGCAGCACCAGCGGGTACTCGCCGCGCGCATCCACCACCGTGGATTCCAGCCCGATCTCCACCGCGCCGCCGTCGAGGATCAGCGGCACCTTGCCCGCCATATCTTCCGCCACGTGCGCCGCAGCGGTGGGCGAGGGGCGGCCGCTGGTATTGGCCGAGGGGGCGGCGATGGGGCAGCCCACTGCGGCGAGGAATTCGCGCGCCGCCGCGCTGCCGGGCAGGCGCAGACCCACGCTATCCAGCCCCGCGCTGACGATATCCGGGATGCAGTCGCGCTTTTTCAGCACCAGCGTGATCGGCCCGGGCCAGTAGGCTTCGATGAGCTTTTCCGCCAGCGGCGTTAGGTAGGCATACTCTTCTACCTGCGCTTTATCGCAGATATGCACGATCAGCGGGTTATCGGCCGGGCGGCCCTTGGCGGCGAAGATGCCCGCCACCGCCGCCGCATTGCGCGCATCGGCGCCGAGGCCGTACACGGTCTCGGTAGGGAAGGCGACCAGCCCCCCATCGCGGATGATGGCGCGGGCTTCGGCCAGAGATTCGGTTGTAATGGGCAATACTTTGGTTTCCATAAGCGTTCCTTTTGAGGATGGTGTGGTGGGATGTGTAACTTGGGCGTATACCCTCTCAGCCAGCTAAAGCTGACAGCTCTCCCGGCGGGAGAGCCAAGTGGCGTAGCTACGGGCTGCGCGTTTGCGGCGGTGTGGTGGTGATAGCGACAAATTGACGCTTCCCCTTGAGGGGAAGGCTTGGGCGGGCGAGCATTGCTCGCCCCTACATGCGTACTAAGAAACTATGACGATTGTAGGGGCGGCCATTGGCCGCCC
>JAFXLH010000007.1 GCA_017531315.1 Bacillota bacterium | reverse complement strand
ATCTCGGCGGCGGAAAGCAGGTCGGGCGCGGAGATGAAGCTGTAACCGACGCGCGGGCTGGCTTCGATGACGTAGCCCATGTCGCGCAGTACATTGATATGCTTGGCCACGGCGGCGCGGCTGATGCCCAAGCGGCGGCTGATCTCTTCGCCGGAAATCTCTTTATGCTGACGCAGTAACTGCAAAATTTCGCTGCGCATCCCGTGCACCTCCGTGATTATTGTAAACCCATCTATGAGTTACAGTTTACATTGTACCACTTTGGCGGCAAATGTCAACCAAGCAGACAAGTTTCGTTGACGATTTGGCCGGCATATATTGCGGTAAGAGGTGATAATATGCTGTATGTGCTGGCGTTGATCGGCGCGGCGGCCTGCATCGGCGCGGCAGGCTGGGCAGCGCTGATACTGTACTACCGGCTGCGGGGCAGCTGTGAGGAGTGGGAGGAATATCCGTGAGCGAAATAGCAAGCGAAAAAGAACAGCTGCGGCAGCGTTTGCTGGCGGCCCTGCTGCGGCAGCGGCGGGCGGTGCGCGCCTGCGAGGTGGTGGCCGCTGCCGCCCCGCGCGCGGCAGACAGGGAGCTCATCGCCGCCATCCGCCGGGAGGAGCGGCGGCACTACTACCTGCTGGAGGGGCTGTACGAGGAGTGGGACGGCGTGCCGCCGGAATACCGCCGCCCGGCGCTCTCGCTGCCCAAGCAGTACCGGCTGATGCTGCAGCAGGTGATCTGCCACAAGCTGGATGCGGTAGAGGAGCTGGAGCAGCTGCAGGAACAGCTGCCCTGTGCCCGCCAGCGCGAATGGCTGGCGCTGGTGGTAGAAGAGCAAAAAGAGCATGCCCGCATCTGGGCCGGCCTGTACGACAGGACATAAAAAGAGGCACCGCTTGGGTGCCTCTTTGCTTTTGCTTATTTAATTTCCACGATCATGTCGCCGGCGAGGACGGGCTCTACTTTGCCGTCGTATTCCAGCAGCATGAAGCCGTAATCATCGAGGCCGCGGGCGATGCCGTACAGCACTTCGCCCACGCCGTTGATCTTGACCTGTTCGCCGATGCCCACCGCGCGGGAGAGCCATTCTTCGCGCATTGCCGGGAAACCCTCGGCAGAGAAGAGCGCGTAGTTTTCTTCCATACGCTTGAGCAGGGCGGCGGCAACTTCCGCTCTATCCAGCTCCTTGCCCAGCAGATTGCCGATGCTGTCGGCGATGTTTTCCAGTTCCGGCGGGAAGGCATTGTTGTTGATATTGATGCCGATGCCGATGATCACGTATTCCACCTCATCGCCCTCGGCGCGCATTTCGCAGCGGATGCCGCACAGCTTGCGGCGGGCGGGGGAGAAGATATCGTTGGGCCACTTGATGCCGCATTTAACGCCCATATCTTCCAGCGCCTGCGCTACCGCCACCGCCACCATCAGCGTGATGGAGGGCGCGCGGGAAGAGTCGAATTCGGGGCGGAACATCAGGCTGATCCACAGGCCGCTGCCGGCGGGCGAATGCCAGGGGCGGCCGAGTCTGCCGCGGCCGGCGGTCTGCTCATCGGCGATGACGGCGGTGAAGCCTTTGGCATTTTCCTCTTCGGTGATATGCTGCAGATAGGTGCTGGTGGAATCCAGCAGGTCGAAGCATTTGATATCCCACGGGGTATCGGCAGGAAGATAGGCATAAATATCTGCCGCTTTAAGCGGTGCGGTGGTCATATGTGAAGCCTCCTTTGGCAAATGTGCTGCCTACATTGTACTCTTCTTCAGGCCAAATGACAAGATGTTTGCTATTTGGGCAAAAGTGCTGTATAATCATAGTGAGATATTATGCTGCTTTAGCGCAGCTTGAGGAGGATAAATATGTTACTGGCTATCGATTGCGGTAATACTCATATGGTGCTGGGCGTTTATGAAGGCGAGCATTTGCTGGGCTGCTGGCGGCTGGCCAGCAAGATCGACCGTACCGAAGACGAATACTTCGTGCAGCTTTCGCAGATGATGGACAGCTGCGGTATGGACTGGCGCGGTATCGATGCCATGATCATGGGCTCGGTGGTGCCCTCCGTCAATGCGGTGATGCGCCGCTTTGCGGAAAAGTATCTGGAAGTGGAGCCGGTCTTCGTCGATCACCGCACCGACAGCGGCCTCGCCATCCGCATCGGCAACCCTGCTGAGGTGGGCGCGGACCGCATCATCAACGGTGTGGCGGCGCATATCCTCTACGGCGGCGACCTGATCGTGGTCGATTTCGGCACCGCCACCACCTGCGACTGCATCACCGCCGGGGGCGAATACATCGGCGGCGCCATCTTCCCCGGCATGGAAATCTCGCAGCGTGCGCTGTTCTCCCATGCCGCCCGTCTGGCCAATGTGCCGCTGGAACGCCCTGCGCATATCATCGGCCAGAGCACCGCGGAATGCCTGCAGTCCGGCATCCTCTGGGGTTATGCCGGCATGGTGGACCGCATGATCGAGCGGATGTGCGAAGAGTGGGGCACTACCCCGCGCATTATTGCCACCGGCGGCCTGGCGGCTACGGTGGCCGAATACTCCGACCACATTGAAGTGGTGGATGATGAGCTTACTTTGGAAGGTCTGCGCCTGATCTATCAGCGCGTGGGCTGAGATAGCATTTAAGGAGATGAGAGCATGCTGGCAATCATCAACAGCTGCGGCGTTCTGGGTATGGATGGCTTCCGCATCTCGGTAGAGGCGGATGTCAGTTCCGGCCTGCCTGCGTTTGAAATCGTCGGTCTGCCCGATGCCACGGTCAAAGAAAGTAAAGAGCGTGTGCGGGCGGCCATCCGCAATTCCGGCTTCGAATTCCCGCTGCGCCGCATCACCGTGAACCTTGCTCCGGCCGATGTACGCAAAGAAGGCGCTTCGCTGGATCTGCCCATCGCGCTGGCTATCCTTTGCGCCACCGGGCAGGTGGACGCAAATCTGGTCGCCGATGCGGCCTTCGTCGGCGAGCTGTCGCTGGAGGGCGTGCTGCGCCCGATCAACGGCGCGCTGGCGATGGCAGACAGCCTCTCCCGCATCGAGGGCATCGAGCGCCTGTTCCTGCCGGAAGAGAATGCGGCGGAGGCAGCGCTGGTAGGCAGCCCGGTGGCTTATCCGCTTACCTGCCTCAAAGAGCTGGTATACGGCCTGCAGGGCGTAGATGCGCTGCCGCAGGCGATGGCGCGGCAGACCGCTGCGGATATGCCGGCAGAGGAGAGCATCCCCGATATGGCGGAGGTGCGCGGTCAGGAAGGCGTAAAGCGTGCGCTGGAGGTGGCGGCGGCCGGCGGGCATAACCTGCTGATGGTGGGTTCGCCCGGCTCCGGTAAGACCATGCTGGCCAAGCGTATGCCCGGCATCATGCCGCCGCTCAGCTTCGCCGAGAGTATGGAGGTAACGCGCCTCTACAGCATCGCGGGGCTGCTGCCGCGCGGTGGCGGTCTGGTGGGGCAGCGCCCCTACCGTGCGCCGCATCATGGCGCATCGGCGGCCAGCTTAGTGGGTGGCGGCGCCAATCCGCGTCCCGGCGAGATCAGCCTCGCTCATCGCGGCGTGCTGTTTCTGGACGAGCTGCCGGAATTCCACCGCGATGTGCTGGAATCGCTGCGTCAGCCGCTGGAAGACGGCCGCGTGGTGGTGGCGCGTGTCAATTCCCGCGTGGAATTCCCCGCGCAGTTCCAGCTAATCGCCGCGCTGAACCCCTGCCCCTGCGGCTATTACGGCGATACCCTGAAGCCCTGCCACTGCACGCCGCTGCAGCGTCAGCGGTACTTGCAAAAAATCAGCGGCCCGCTTTTGGACCGCATCGATATCCAGATCGAAGTGCCGCGTGTGCGCTACGACCAGCTGAAGAATCGCCGCGGCGAAGAGACTTCGCACAGCATCCGCCAGCGCGTTATCGCTGCGCGAGAGGTGCAGGCGCGCCGCTTTGCCGATAGACCCGGTATGATCAATGCGCTGATGAGCCATGCGGATACGGAAAAATACTGCATCATGGACGAGGCGGCGCAGGAGCTGCTGGCCGAATCGTTCCGCCTGCTGCAGATGAGCGCCCGCGCCCATGACCGCATCCTTAAAGTAGCGCGTACCATCGCCGACCTTGGCGGTGCGGAAGTGATCGGCGTGGAGCATATCGCCGAAGCCATCCAGTACCGCAATCTCGACCGCGAGCAGTTCTGATCTGAAACTAAATTTGATGGAGCAATAATGAAAATAGCAAATTATGAGCTGTCTTCGCCGCTTGTTGCCGCGCCGATGGCCGGTTTTTCCGGCCGCGCTTACCGCGAGATCGTGCGCGACCACGGGGCGGGGACGGCGGTAACGGAAATGGTCAGCGCCCAGGCCATTTGCTACGGCAATCAGCGCACGCGTGAATTGCTGGACTTGGAGGGCGAAGCAGGCCCGCGCATCGTGCAGCTGTTTGCCAGCAAGCCGGACTTTCTGCGTGAGGCGGCGGCGGTGGTCAAGGAGATCGGCGCGGATGTCATCGACCTGAACATGGGCTGCCCCGTGCCGAAAGTGGTGAAAAACGGCGAAGGCTCGGCGCTGCTGCGCGAGCCTAAGCTGGCGGCAGAGCTGGTGCAGGCGGCGGCAAGCTGCGGCCTGCCGGTATCGGTGAAGATGCGCCTCGGTTTTGCCGCGAGCGACAATATCCACGTAGACTTTGCCAAAGCGATGGAGGCGGCGGGCGCGGCATTTATCACCGTGCATGGCCGCTACCGCGAGCAGTTCTATGCCGGGCAGGCCGATTGGGATAAGATCGCCGAGGTAAAGCAGGCGGTGAGCATCCCCGTGATCGGCAACGGCGATATCGACAGCCCGGCCACCGCGCTAAAGCGCCTGGCGGGAAGCGGCGTGGATGCGCTGATGATCGGCCGCGCTACCTTAGGAGATCCGTGGCTGTTCGGCCGCATCCGGGCGGCGCTTGGCGGCGAACCCGAGCCGGAGCTGCCGAGCTGGGACGAGGTATGTGCCACGGCGCTGCGCTTGCTGCGCCGTCAGCGCGAGCGCTTCATCTACTGGCGGCTGCTGGCCGGCTTCGAGCCCGCGCGGGCCGAGGTGGAAGGCGAGTATATGGCGGTATGTTCGCTGCGCGCGCAGCTGGGCCACTTCTTCCGCGGCTGGAACGGGGCGGCGGCGCTGCGTAATCAGCTGAACACGCTGGGAAGTGTGGCAGAAATAGAGGCGCTGCTGGCATCGGTGGGACAGCCGACGCGCGGCAGATAAGGAGAGCATTATGCAGTATAAGAGCATCGTATATTTTATCGTGGCGGCGCTGTTTATCGGCTCGGCGTGGAAAATGACCGGCTTTTTGCGCTGGGGGCTCTATGCCGTGGGCTGCGTGTGGCTTACCTTAGGCCTGTGGAAGACCCGCCTGGAAATGTCGCAGGAGCAAAAGGCCAAAGAACAGGCCGAGCGGCAGGGTGACGAAACCAAATACCTGGATGATGGCGGAGATCAGTGATCTCCGCTGATCTTTTGCACAAAAACGCACCTAAATGGCGCCTCCCAATTGCCCTTTGGACTGATTTAGATAATAAACAACCTCCCTTCGTCGAAGTGACGGAGGGAGGTATATTCATGGGTTACAACTGCTCGATAAATCGGAACCGGATTACTTGGGTCCACTATCTGTAATGATATAAAACCCTTCTTGAATTGCAGAAAGTGTTGCAATGGAGCACACAGCTACGGCAATATAATTCAATTCCAAAAAAGGTATTGTCAAAGGCAATAAGAACAGAAGGAGTGGCCGAATGAACAAGCTAATTTGGGCGAAGGCATAAGTAATTGTTTAAGCGCAATTCTTCATTACTATTCTAGCATATCTCAACTTTGAGCGCAATTCGGAGTAAGTTTTATCCCTTTTT
>JAFXLH010000081.1 GCA_017531315.1 Bacillota bacterium | reverse complement strand
GGGCATGGTCAATGCCGTCAACCTTACCGACGGTCTGGACGGGCTGGCGAGCGGCGTCTCGGTGAGCGTCTTTGCCGGCTTTGCCGTAGTCACCGCCAAGGTGGTGCAGATGACGGGTATGCTTTCTGTGACATTGCCGGATCTGCGCGCGCGGCCTCTGGCGGCGGCGGCCGGTGTGGGCGGCTGCCTCGGCTTCCTCTACTTCAACCGTCACCCGGCGCGCGTCTTCATGGGCGATACCGGTTCTCTCGCTTTGGGCGGCTCGCTGGCGGGTATCGCGGTGATCTGCCGCGGCGAAGTGCTGTTTTTGCTCTTCGGTATGCTCTATCTGCTGGAAGCCTGCTCGGTAATGCTGCAGGTATTCAGCTTCAAGCTGCGCCGCAAGCGTATTTTCCGCATGGCGCCGCTGCATCATCATTATGAACTGGGCGGCTGGTCGGAACTGCGCGTGGTCTACACGTTCTGGGCGGCTTCTGCCGTATTTGTGGCAGCAACGCTGCTCTTGTGCTAAAGAAAGAAGGTCTGCTTAAAGTGGATTTGGCAGGTAAAAATATTATCGTGGTCGGCGGCGGCCTTTCCGGGCAGGCCGTCTGCCGCTATTTAGTGGGGCAGGGGAGCAAGGTGACCCTGTTTGACGACCGCAGCGCGGAAAAATTCGGCGCCGCAGCGGCAGAACTGGCCGCTCTGGGCGTAGAAATGTGCTTAGGCGGGCAAATTCCCGCCGGCGCCTTCGATCTGTGCCTGAAAAGCCCCGGCATCCCGCCCACGCATCCGCTCTTGGTGCAGCTGGCGGAAGCCAAAACGCCGATCATCGGCGAGATAGAGCTGGCATATCTTACCGCAGATGCCGCGCCGCGCTTTATCGGCATCACCGGCACCAATGGCAAGACTACCACGACCACGCTGCTGGAGCTGATGCTGCGGCAGGCGGGGCGCGCTACGCTGCTGGGCGGCAATATCGGTGCGCCGCTGGTGGGCCGCATGGGCGGCTTCGGCGGCTCGGTGGTGGCGGAGCTTTCGAGCTTTCAGCTGGAAGACAGCCGCGAGCTGCATATCAATACCGCGCTCTTTTTGAACCTCACCCCCGACCACCTCGACCGCCACGGCGATATCGAGGGGTACTTCGCCGCCAAGGCGAAAATTTTCGCCCATCAGACGGCGGCGGATACGGCGGTGCTGAATGCGGATGACGAGTGGTGCATCCGTGCCGCGGCGCTCACCCCGGCGCGCAAGCTGTGGTTCTCGCTGGCTCCGCTGGCGGCGGATCAGGATGGGCTGGAGCTGTGTGACGGCGATATCCGCATCAAGCGCGGCGCGGAATACACGCATCTTATCCGCGCAGAGGAAATATATATCAAGGGTCGCCACAACTGGCAGAACGCCATGGCGGCGGCTGCCGCGGCGCTGGCGCAGGGCATCAGCGCGGAACAGATCGCGGCGACACTGCGCGATTTCCGCGGCGTGGAGCATCGTCTCGAATTCGTCTGCCGCAAAAACGGCGTGGATTATTACAACGATTCCAAGGGCACCAACCCCGATTCCACCACCAAGGCCATCGAAGCCTTCGCTTCGCCGCTGGTGATGATACTGGGCGGCTATGACAAAGGCAGCGACTTCCACCCGCTGCTGCAGCTGGTGAAGGAGAAGGTGCGTTACTGCATCATCACCGGCGCCACCGCGCCTGCGATAAAGGCGGCGGCCGATGCGGCAGGCTATGGCAGCTATGCGCTGGCGGCCGATTTTGATACGGCGGTGCGGATGGCGATGGCCGAGTGCCGCGAAGGCGATACGCTGCTCTTTTCTCCCGCCTGTGCCAGCTGGGACGCCTTCCCCAACTACATGGTGCGCGGCGAGCGCTTCAAGCAGATCGTGACCGAAGAATAGATATAGGAGAATTGGCATTGAACAAATTACCGGCAGAAAAGAATAGGGGCGGCATTGACTGGTGGCTGCTGTGCATCACCCTGGCGCTGACCAGCCTGGGTATCATTATGGTCTTTTCTGCCAGCCAGTACTTTGCCTCTTACTATCCCTATAACGATACTTTCTACTTCCTGAAGAAGCAGGCTTTTGCGGCGCTGCTCGGCTTCATCGGCATGGCTATCGCCGCCAATTTCCCCTATGAATGGATCAAGAAGCTGACTCTGCCCGGCTTTGTCTGCATGATCTGCCTCTTTACGCTGATGCTGGTGCTGCGCTATGCCGGCGCTATGGATGACAGCGGCGGCGCTTTCCGCTGGCTGGAGGTAGGCTCGTTCAGCTTCCAGCCCTCGGAATTTGCCAAATTCCTCATCCCGCTCACGGTGGCCTTTTTCCTCAGCCAGTTCTACCCCTACCGCTACCAGAAGGGCCGCTACTACGGCTACCCGCTGGCGGCTATCGTGCTGGCGTCCGGCATGATCTTAGGCCAGCGCGACCTTTCTACCGCCTTTGTCGTGGCGGTGGCGGGGGTGCTGATGCTGTTTGTGGCGGGGCTGGACTTAAAGTATGTAGTGGGCGTGGGCTTAGGCGGCGGCGGTGTGATCGCGCTGGCGATCATGACCGTGGGCTACCGCTCGGAGCGCATCATGGCCTGGCTGGACCCGTGGAACCCCGCCTATACCAGCGACGCCACCTGGCAGATCACCCAGTCGCTGATGGCGCTGGGCAACGGCGGGCTGACCGGCGTGGGATTGGGCAGCGGCGGCTCCAAGTGGTACTACCTGCCGGCGCGCCATACCGACTTCATCTTCTCCGTCTGGGCAGAAGAGATGGGCTTCCTGGGCGGTATGCTGATCATCGTCCTCTTCGCCCTCTTTATCTGGCGCGGCATGATCATCGCCATCCGCACGCCGGATATGTACGGCTCGCTGGCGGCGATGGGGCTTACGGCCAGCATCGGCTTCCAGGCCTTTGTCAACTTAGGCGTTGTTACGGGCGTGCTGCCGGTCACCGGCGTTACGCTGCCCTTTATCAGCTACGGCGGTACCTCGCTGGTCATTTCGCTGGGTATCGTCGGTCTGCTGCTGAATATTTCCCGCTTGGGCAACAGGGGTGAATGATATGCGTAATAGTATGCGTATAGTTGTCTCCGGTGGCGGTACGGGCGGGCATATTTACCCCGCGCTGGCCATCGCTGCCGAATTCCGCCGCCGCGGTGCGGAGGTGCTGTATATGGGCTGCCCGGATTCGATGGAGCAGCAGTTCGCCGCCAATGCCGGCTTCGGCTTTGTGCCCGTGCCGGCGGTGGGGCTGCGCCGCCGCTTCCCCGCTATCATCCGCGATCTGGCGGTGGATAAGCAGGGGCGCGATCTGGCGAAGCAGCGCCTGAAAGAATTTGCGCCGCAACTGGTCATCGGTACCGGCGGCTTCGTTTCCGCGCCGGTGCTTTCCGCGGCGCAGGGGCTCGGCATCCCCACGCTGATCCACGAACAGAATGCTTTTCCCGGCCTGGCCAATCGCTTCTTAGCGCGCCGGGCTGCTGCTGTTTGTCTTACCTTTGCCGCGGCGGGAGAGCATTTCCCGCATCCGGAGCGCCACCACCTGACCGGGCTGCCGCTGCGCCCCGAGATCATCGCGGCAGATGTGCAGGCGGCGCGCGAATATTTCGGCTTCCCGGCTGACGGCAAGCCGCTGCTGCTGATCACCGGCGGCTCGCAGGGCGCGCTGAAGCTGAACAATGCCGCCGCCGGGAGCTACGAAGAGCTGCTCGAATCGGGCATCCGCATCATCCACCTTACCGGCAAGCGCCACTACGAGCAGCTGAAGGCCGCCGCGCCGCAGCATGAGGACTTGCTGCTGCTGCCTTACCTGGAGCAGATGCAGCATGCGCTGGTGCTGGCGGACTTCATCGCCGCGCGCGCCGGGGCGTCCTTCCTCGCCGAGGCGGCGTACTTAGGCAAGCCGTGCCTGCTTGCGCCCTATCCCTTCGCTGCCAATGACCACCAGCGCTACAATGCGCGCCAGTTTGCCGCCGTGGGTGCGGCGGTGGTGGTGGAAGATGAGGCGCTTAATGGCGCAACTCTTGCCGCCACGGTATTGCCCCTGCTGGCAAATAGTGATAAACTAAAAGAAATGTCTGCGGCCAGCCGCTCTTTGGCAGCGGAACAGGCGGCAGAAAGGATAGCCGATATCGGCTACGATCTGGTCAAGTAAGTTTTAAGGAGCTACGCGGAAGAATGGAACAGCAGCACAGCGAAAATCATTGCGAAAAGCATATGGAAAAGAAGCTGCATTTTATCGGCATCGGCGGCATTGGCATGAGCGCCATCGCCCGCATTTTGCTGGGGCAGGGCTTTGGCATCAGCGGCTCGGATGTGAAACGCGGCCGCCTCACCGAAGTGCTGGAAAATGAAGGCGCGCATATCAGCTACGGCCATGCGGCAGAGAATCTGCCTGCCGATGCGGAGGCGGTGGTCTATTCTTCTGCAGTCACCGAGGCCAACCCGGAAATGGCGGAAGCCCGCCGCCGCGGTCTGCCCGTATACCGCCGCGCCGAGCTGCTGGCCTACCTGATGCGTACCCGCAAGGGCATCGGCGTGGCCGGTACGCATGGCAAGACCACCGTATCCGGCATGATTTCCACGATGCTGGAGCTGTGCGGCATGGACCCCACGGTAGTCATCGGCGGCATCCTGCCGCTGATCGGCAGCAATGCCAAGCCGGGCGACGGCGCCTATCTGGTGGCGGAGGCGGATGAGAGCGACGGCACCTTCCTGCTGCTCTATCCGGAGATCGCCGTCATCACCAATATCGAAAGCGACCACTTGGATCACTACGGTGATCTTGAACATATCAAGCAGGCCTTCCGCCAGTATGTGGCGCAGCTGCCGCCGCACGGCTTCGCCGTGATGTGCGCCGATTGCCCCATCTGCCGCGAGATCATGGCCGACGCGCCTGCCCGCTGCATCAGCTACGGCCTGCAGCAGCCGGCCGATTACAATGCCAAAAATATGGCGCATAATAACGGCGGCATCGGCGCGGATATTTACAGAGGCGAAGAATTCCTCGGCCGTCTGCAGCTGCTGCTGCCCGGCGAACACAATATCGGCAATGCGCTCTCTGCGCTGATCGTCGGCATGGAGCTGGGCCTCAGCTTCAACGAGGCGGCTGCGGCTTTGGGCCGCTTCACCGGCACCGGCCGCCGCTTCGAAGAGCTGGCGAAAACGGACGAGATCCGCGTCATCGACGACTATGCCCACCATCCCACGGAGATCGCCGCTACCATCCGTGCGGCGCGCGGCTGTGCGCCCAAGCGATTGCTGGCGGTATTCCAGCCGCATCGCTACACCCGCACGCAGGCGCATTACCGCGAATTTGCCGCGGCGCTGGCCGAGGCGGATCTGGTGGTGGTAAATGAGATCTACCCGGCCTTCGAACCGCCGATCCCCGGCGTGGACGCGCGGCTGATCATCGACACCGCCGCGCAGCAGGGCTTCGACAAGATGCACTATGCGCCGGATATTTTTGCCGTGGTGGAGCAGCTGAAGACGCTGGCTCAGCCCGGCGATCTGGTGCTGGTGATGGGCGCGGGCAATATCCGCCAGGCGGCGGAAGGCTTTGCCGCCCATGTACTGCAAAAGGATAATTAGGAGAAAAACTATGGATAAACAGCAATATGCCCAGCAACTGCAGCTTCTGACCAAGGCTCCGGTGCTGGTAGATGCGCCGATGAGCAGCTATACCACGTGGAAGATCGGCGGCCCGGCCGACCTGCTGCTGCAGCCGGCGGATACCGACGAGCTGGCCGCCATCATGGCCTACCTGCACGAACACGACCTGCCGTGGATCGCCATCGGCAATGGCAGCAATCTGCTGGTAGGGGATAAGGGCATCCGCGGCGCGGTCATCCGCACCGCCAACTGCCTCACCGGCACCCGCTGGCTGGGCGATACCGTTACCGCCGGGGCTGGTGTTCTGCTGCCGCGCCTGGCCATCGAAGCGGCTGAGCGCTCGCTGGGCGGTCTGGCTTTTGCCGGCGGTATCCCCGGCAGCATCGGCGGCGCGGTACGCATGAATGCCGGCGCTTACGGCTACAATATCGGCCCGCTGGTCACCGCCATCGAAGTGGTGGAATATAATGGTCACAAAAGAACTATTGGGGCCGAAGAGCTCACTTTTGCCTATCGCAACAGCAATCTGTTCGATGTGCCCGCCATCGTGGCCAATGTCACGCTTCAGCTGCCCGCCTGCCCGCGTGAAGAGTCGCTGGCGCAGATCCGCCACTACAATCAGCAGCGCTGCCTCAAGCAGCCGCTGGAATTCCCCAGCTGCGGCAGCGTCTTCCGCAATCCGGAGGGCGACCATGCCGGCCGACTGGTGGAAGTGACCGGCCTGCGCGGTCTGCGTGTGGGTAACGCGCAGGTCTCCGTCAAGCACGGCAACTTCATCGTCAACCTGGGCGGTGCTACGGCGGCCGATGTGCGCGGCGTGATCGAAGAGGTGCAGCAGCGCGTCTTTGCCAATACCGGCTTCAAGCTGGAACCGGAAGTAAAGATGATCGGCGAATTCTAAGTGAGCGGCTCCGGAACAGGAGCATGCCATGGCGGAAAATTATTATCAGGAAGAACTGCTTATCTGCGGCGGCAAACAGCTGGTAGGGGAGATAGAGCTTTCCGCCAGCAAGAATGCGGCGCTGCCGCTTCTGGCGGCGGTGCTGCTCACGGACAGCCCGCTGGCGATAGAAAATCTGCCCGAACTTCGGGACGTGCATAGTATGTGTGAGGTGCTGCGGCATTACGGGGTGGCGATATCCCCGGCCGGCAGCACCTTTACTTTTGCCGCGGATAAGCTTCTTTGCTCCTGCCCGCCCGCGCCGCTGATGCGTAGCTTCCGCGCCGGCAGCCTGCTGCTGGGGCCGCTGCTGGCCCGCTGCGGCTATGCGGAGCTGCCCCTGCCCGGCGGCTGCGCCATCGGCCGCCGCCCGCTCGATCTGCACTTTTCTGCGCTGCAGGCTCTGGGCGCGCAGATAGAGGTGGCGGAAGAGAGCATCGTCGCCCGGGCGGACGGCCTCAGCGGGGCGCAGATCCGGCTCGGCTACCCCTCCGTCGGCGCTACGGAAAATGTGCTGCTGGCGGCGGTGCTGGCGCGGGGCGAGACGGTGCTGGAAAATGCGGCGCGCGAGCCGGAGGTGGTATTCCTGGCCGAGTGCCTGCGGGCGATGGGCGCGGAGATAGAGGGCGCAGGGGAGAGCCGCATCCGCATCTGCGGCGTAGAGCGGCTGGATGGCGGAACTTTCCGCCTGCCGCCCGACCGCATCGAAGCCGGCACCTGGGCCTGCGCGGCGGCAGCCTGCGGCGGCGAGCTGCTGCTGCGGGACTATGCGGCTGCGGAAAATGCGGAGCTGTGGCGCATCCTGCAGCAGATGGGCGCAGAAGTGCGGCAGCAGCCGCGTGGGCTCACTATAGCCGCCCGGCGGCGGCTGCAGGCGGCAGAGGTGACTACCGGGCCGTACCCCGCTTTCCCCACCGACCTGCAGGCGCCGCTGATGGCCGCTGCCGCCACGGCGGTGGGCCTCTCCCGTATCCGCGAGACGGTGTTCGAAAATCGCTACCACCATGCGGCGCAGCTGCAGCGCTTGGGCGCGGTGATCGGCGTGGAGGAGGAGCTGGCGGTGGTGGTGGGGATGCCGCTGAAGGGGGCGGTGCTGCAGGCGCAGGATTTGCGCGGGGCGGCGGCGCTGCTGATCGGCGCGCTGGCGGCGCAAGGGGAGAGCCGGCTGGGCGGGCTGATGCATCTGCGGCGCGGCTACGAGCAGCCGGAACAGAAGCTGGTACGCCTCGGCGCGGATATTCGCCGCATCCTGCCAATAAAAGACGAAAATAACTATCGCAATCGGCAAATATTGATGCTATAATAGACTATGTATAAGACTATGCCCACCGTGTGGTCAGATAGTGAGGTCAGGAATGGAAAGACGGCGCAGCGATATTACGGATATCGGCCTTTATCGGCGCAGACGCAGACGCAGCTATATGCTGCGCTGGCTGGTCATGCTGGTCTTTTTGATCTGCGTGGGCGTGGGCGGCTTCTTTTTGGCGCGCTCGCCGATCTTCGACATCGCCGAGATCCGCATCACCGGCAATGACCGGGTCAGCGATGAGCAGATCATCAAGCTTTCCCGCGTGGACTTAGGCATGAGCGTATTTGCCGTGGAAGAAGACGTGATGGAAAAGTGGATCGCCATCGAACCGCGCATCAAAGCCGTGGAAGCCACCTACCGTCTGCCCAATAAGCTGCGTATCGTGGTGGAAGAGCGGCAGGCGGTGGCGCTGGTGGATGGCGGCGACGGCCACTTCCTCGCCGTGGATGAGAGCGGCCGCGTGCTGGAGCGCCTGGATGTGCTGGAGGGGCTGAAGCTGCCGCTGCTGCTGGGCATCACCAGCTTCCCCAAGGGGGTAGGCCCCGGCTACACCATCGAAGGTGAGCAGATCGCCGCCGGTATGCGCATCATCAACTCGCTGGAAAGCAACTTCATGGGCGAAGTGGGCGAGATCGATGTGGGCAATGTGCAGGATATTTACCTCTACACCAATGCCGGGCTGGAGATACGCCTGGGCGATTCTGCGGATATCCGCGAAAAGTTCCTCATGTATCAGGCCATCGTGGCTAATGCGGAAGAAAACGGCCGCCTGTCGCGCATCGCTTATGTGGATGTGCGGCTTACGGACAAGCCTGTGATCAATTATTGGTGATATTATCTGCTCAATGCCGCTTTTGCCGGATAATTTATGGCGGATACTTGCTTTTTAGCAGGGATTTGCGGTATGATAAAGAATATTCTTCTATCTATGATTATAAGTAAATCTGCTTGCAGATGAACGCTCCGAGTGCGGCAGGAAAGCCGGCCGGGGAGATAAAGGGGGCTAACTAACAGATGTTGACTTTTGATGATGTACAAGCTTACAGCCAGTTTGCCAAAATTAAAGTAATTGGCGTGGGCGGCGGCGGCAGCAATGCCGTGAACCGCATGATTGCCAACAATGTAACGGGCGTGGAATTTATCGCGCTCAACACCGATATTCAGGCACTTAACTATTCTGCTGCCCCCACCGTATTGCAGATCGGTCCCAAGCTGACCAAGGGCTTGGGCGCCGGCGGCAACCCGGAAGTAGGCAAGCGTGCCGCTGAAGAGAGCCGCGCCGAGATCATGGCGCTGATCGAAGGCACCGACATGGTCTTCGTCACCGCCGGTATGGGCGGCGGCACCGGCACCGGCGCAGCTGCCGTTGTAGCCAATATCGCCCGCGAATGCGGCGCGCTGACCGTCGGCGTAGTCACCAAGCCGTTTGGCTTCGAAGGCCGCCGCCGTGCCCAGCAGGCAGAAGTAGGCATCTCCGATCTGCGCAGCGCCGTAGATACCCTCATCACCATCCCCAACGATAAGCTGCTGCAGATCGTGGACAAAAAGACCACCATTCAGGAAGCGTTTATGATCGCCGACGATGTACTGCGCGAAGGCGTACAGGGCATCTCCGACCTGATCAGCAAGCCGGCCCTGATCAACCTCGACTTTGCCGACGTTAAGTCCGTCATGCAGGACGCCGGTTCTGCCTGGATGGGCATCGGCATCGGCAAGGGCGAGACCAGAGCCGCCGACGCCGCTCAGAACGCTATCTCCAGCTCGATGCTGGAAACCAGCGTCAAGGGCGCCAAGGGCATCCTGCTCAATATCACCGGCGGTGCGGAAATGAGCCTCTTCGAGGCTAACGAAGCCGCCAAATACATCTACGAAGTGGCCGATGCCGATGCACAGATCATCTTCGGCGTTGGTGTGGACGAAACTCTGGGCGACAGCATCCGCGTCACCGTGATCGCCACCGGCTTCGAAAACAAGAGCCCCATCGCCGCCGCTCCGGTCGGCTTTGGCACCGGTGCTGCCATCAAACAGCAGGCTCCGGATATCCCCGATATGACCATCAAACCGATCAAGCTGGACGATATCGCCCTGCCCCCCTTTATGCGCCGCGATAAGTAAGACAAATTCCTAACGAAGACGGACTCGTTCCGCCGGGAGGAAAACGTGAAAACGCTGCTTGATAAAACCAGAGAGATCAATAAGATCATCCAAAAAGCTGCCGGCCACCCGATCAGCTTTGCCGATATGGCAAAGACCCTGTGCGAAAATATGGATACCAATGTCTATATCATCAGCGCCTCCGGCCGTATGCTTGGCTATGCTTTCATCGATGGCTTCCATTGCCCCGCTATGGAAGAGATCGCTACCAAAACCGAACAGTATCCTCTGCAATCGAACGAAGAGCTGCTGAAATGCACGGAAGCCCGCATCAATATCGACCGCGGCGGCGCCTGTGCCTTTGGCGTGTACGATAAGTGCCTGCTGGAAGGCAAGCTGACCACCACCGTGCCGATCATGGGCGGCGGTGATCGCCTGGGCACGCTGGTGCTTTCCAAAAGCGGCGAGTTCGATAGCGGCGACCAGATCCTGGCAGAGCTTTCCGCCACCGTTATCGGTATGGAAATGATGCGCGCCAGATTAGAAAAGCTGAGCGAGATCGCCCGTCAGCGCGCCATGGTAGCGCTGGCTCTGGAAAGCCTTTCTTACACCGAGCAGGATGCGGTACGCCATATTTTTGATGAACTGGGCAAAGACGGCGGCCTGCTGGTCACCTCCAAGGTGGCCGATCAGCACGGCATCACCCGCTCCGTTATCGTCAATGCGCTGCGTAAGCTGGAATCGGCCGGTATTGTTGAGGTGCGCTCCCTGGGTATGAAGGGTACCAATATCCGCATCGTCAACTCTACGCTGGGTGAGGAACTGGAAAAACTGAACAAAGCCGAAAACTGATTATGTTTTGCTGTAAGCGGGGCGTAGGATAAACTGCGCCCCGACATTTATTTTATTTCGGAGAGAAGCTATGTCATCAGCCGTAACTATCGAAAAGATCATCGAGCAGGCGAAGTTGTACAACCCGTCTTCCAACAGCGAGCTGCTGCGCGCTGCGTACAACTGCGCCCTTACGGCTCATGACGGTCAGCTGCGCGATTCCGGCGAGCCCTATATCATCCACCCGCTTGCCGTGGCCAGCATCCTCTGCCAGCTGCAGATGGACGACGTGGCCATCATGGCCGGCCTGCTGCACGATGTGATCGAAAATACTTCTGTCACGCCGGAAGAGCTGGCAGAGCGCTTCGGCGAAGATACGCTGCGCCTGGTAGAGGGTGTGACCAAGCTCTCCAAGCTGCGCTTCGTTTCCCGTCAGGAGGCGCAGGCGGAAAACTTACGCAAGATGTTCCTGGCTATGTCCAAGGATATCCGCATCGTATTGGTAAAGCTGGCCGACCGCCTGCACAATATGCGTACCATCGGCACCCACCGCAGCCCCAAGCGCCGTCTGGAGATCGCCGAAGAGACGCTGACCATCTTCGCCCCGCTGGCGCATCGCCTCGGTGTATCGCGCCTGAAGAGCGAGCTGGAAGACCTCTCCATCGCCGTGCTGGAAGCCGATGCGGTAGAAGATATCAAGCGTCAGCTGGCCGATGATGCGCCGGAACGCGACCGCTTCATCAATCAGCATTGTCAGATGATCATCGAGGATCTGGCCAAGGCCGGCATCAAGGCGGAAGTAAACGGCCGCGTCAAAAACTTCTACAGCATCTACAACAAGATGCGCCGTCAGAACAAGGCGCTTAGCGAGATTTTCGACTTGTACGCCATCCGTGTCATCGTCGACGACCTGACCGACTGCTACTCGGCGCTCGGCATCATCCACACCCGCTGGAAACCGCTGCCGGGCCGCTTCAAAGACTATATCGCCATGCCCAAGCAGAACGCCTACCAGTCGCTGCACACCACGCTGATCGCCGAAGACGGCGTGCCCTTTGAGGTGCAGATACGCACCTGGGAGATGCACCGCACCGCCGAATACGGTATCGCCGCGCATTGGCGCTACAAGGAAGGCAGGAGCGCGGTAGAAAACTTCGACGAAAAGGTCGAGTGGCTGCGTCAGATGCTGGAATGGCAGCAGGATGTAAAGGATTCTCAGGAATTCATGGAAGAGGTCAAGGGCGACCTCTTTGCCGAAAATATTTATGTATTCACCCCGCGCGGCGACGTTTATGAGCTGCCGGCCGGTTCCGGCCCGCTCGACTTCGCCTATCGCGTCCATACCGATGTCGGCCATCAGTGCGTAGGTGCGCGTGTCAACCGCCGCCTGGTGCCGCTGACCAGCCAGCTGAAGAATGGCGATATCGTGGAGATCCTCACGCAGAAGGGCCGCGGCCCCTCGCGCGACTGGCTGAATGTGGTGCATACGCCGCAGGCCAAAAACAAGATCCGCCAATGGTTCCGCAAAGAAAAGCGCGACGAGAATATTCAGCTGGGCCGTGACGCCTTCACCGCCGAATGCCGCAAGTTCAATCTCGATCCGCAGCAGCTGATCAAGATGGATGAGTTTGCAGAGTCGACCCGCCGCTACGGCTTCAAGGATGTCGAAGACATCATGGCCGGGCTCGGCGCCGGTCAGCTGCGTGCAGAGCTGCTGGTAGGCCGCCTGCGCGATGCGCTGCGCCGCAACGAAGGGACGGAAGAAGAAACGATCAAGCTGGCGCCCGAGCGTCATACCACCTCGCCGGACGGCATCTGGGTAGAGGGCGCGGACGATGTGATGGTGCGCGTGGCCAGCTGCTGCAAGCCGCTGCCGGGCGACGCCATCGTCGGCTACGTGACCCGTGGCCGCGGTGTATCCGTGCACCGCGCGGATTGCCCCAATGCCCGCCGCTACCAGCAGGTAGAGCCGGGCCGCCTCATCACCGTCGGCTGGGCGGGCGGCCAGAGCGGCGTCTTCCAGGCAGAGCTGGAAGCCTTCGCCTTCGACCGCGACCATCTGGCGATGGATGTGATGTCTGTGCTGGCGGAGAGCAAAACGCCCTTGAACGGCATCAACATCTTCGCCGACAAGAAAAAGAACACCGCCACCATTCAGGTAAAAGTAGAAGTGACCTCGCTGGATCAGCTGGATCTGATCATGGCGCGCCTGCGCCGTGTCAAAGATGTGTACGATGTGCACCGCACCAGAACCGGCAGCAATAACGGAGGTAAACGCTGATGAAACTGTTGTTGCAGCGCGTCAGCCGCGGCAGCGTTACTATTGAGGGCAAAGTGAAGGGCAGCATCGGCCGTGGCTACGTGATGCTGCTGGGCGTAGGTCGCGGCGATACGGCGGCCGACGTGGAATTCCTCGCCAAAAAGGCGGCGGCTTTGCGAGTATTTGCCGATGCACAGGGCAAAATGAATCTGTCCGTGCGCGATATCGGCGGCGAAGCGCTGGTCATCTCGCAGTTCACGCTTTATGCGGATACCCGCCGTGGCAACCGTCCCGGCTTCGAACCGGCCGCACCGCCCATGGAGGCCAAGGCGCTCTATGAGCTGTTCCTTGTGAAATTGGCCGAGCAGGGCGTGCCGGTGCAATGCGGCGAATTCGGCGCCGATATGCAGGTAGAGATCATCAACGACGGCCCGGTGACCATTATGCTGGAAAGCAGCCTGGCCGCAGAATAAAACGGAGGCAGCCACATGGAAGAAAGATATATTATTCATAAGCTGCACATGTATGTGCCGGATGTCAACTGCTACATCCTTGCCTGCCGCGATACGCGCAAAGCCGTGGTCATCGATCCGGGCGGGGAGACCATCCGCATCATCAAGACGCTGGAACGCACCGATTATCAGGTGGTGGGCATCATCAACACCCATTGCCACTACGACCATGTCGCCAGCAATCTCGCTATCAAGGAGCTGACCGGCGCGCCGATCATGATCCACGAAGCGGAAGCCGAGGCGCTGTGCAGCCCGGTGCAGACGCTCTCCTTCCTCTTTACCGCCAAGCCGGATGATTGCGGCCCGGCCGATATCTTGCTTAAAGACGGCGACCGTATCCCGGTGGGCAATATGACCATGCAGGTCATCCACACGCCCGGCCACAGCGCCGGCTGCATCATGCTGCGCGTGGACGACTTGCTCTTCACCGGCGATACGCTGTTCCGCTGCAATGTGGGCCGCTGCGATTTCCCCGGCGGCGATCTGGAGCTGCTGCGCCGCTCGCTGATCGAGAAGGTGATGCCGCTGGATGTAGACCTGCGCATCCTGCCCGGTCACGACGCGGAATCCGTGCTGTGGTACGAGATCGAGCATAACCCCTATATGGATGAGGATATCGATCTGCATTCCATCCCCTTTAACTGAAAACGGCAGTCGGCGCGGGTTTTTATTGACAAACCCGCCCGGCTGAAATATAATCGTAATGTTAATATCAAAAGGCTGTGAACGAGGTCTTTTGCCGTAGAATCGTCCCAGAGAGAGCTGCCCTTTGGCTGTAAGGCGGCTTGTCGTGGCGGCAGGGGAGAACACTCGGGAGCCGGTACCGCCAAAACGGTACCCGGTCAAGGCGCCGTTATGCCAAAGAGAGGGGCTTGCCGTATCCGGCAGGCTCAAACAGGGTGGCACCGCGATCACATCGTCCCTATGTATATAGGGGCGATTTATTTTTTTCTCAAGCAAAATTAAGGAGATAACTTATGGCTATCATCAAACCTCAGGGCACCAATGACTTCCTGCCCGGCGGCGAAGATATCAGCAGCGAAAAGCTGCAGAAGGTAGAAGAGCTGCTGCGAGAGATCTGCCGCGAATACGGCTACGGCGAGATCCGCACCCCCATCTTCGAATACACCGAGCTGTTCCAGCGCGGCGTGGGCGAGACCACGGATATCGTGCAGAAGGAGATGTATACTTTTGCCGACCGCGGCGGCCGCTCCATCACCCTGCGCCCGGAAAATACCGCCAGCACCTGCCGCGCCTTTGGCGAGCATAAGCTGTACGGCCGCCCGCAGCAGCCGCAGAAGCTCTACTACATCGGCCCGATGTTCCGCTGCGAGCGCCCGCAGGCCGGCCGCTTCCGCCAGTTCCATCAGTTCGGCATCGAAGTGATCGGCACCAATTCTCCCTTTGCCGATGCAGAAGCCATCTGCCTGGCCTGGGATATCTACTCCCGCCTCGGCCTCAAAGACCTGGAGCTGCACCTGAACAGCGTCGGCTGCCCCAAGTGCCGCGCCGAATACCGCAAAGCGCTGCAGGAACACCTGCGTCCGGCGCTGCCGCAGCTGTGCGGCACCTGCCAGGATCGCTTTGAGCGCAACCCGATGCGTATCCTCGACTGCAAGAACCCCAACTGCAAGAATCTTGCTGCTGGTGCGCCCACTATTGACCAGTACCTGTGCCAAGAGTGTGCTGGACACTTCGCTTCCGTGCAGGCCATCCTCACCGCCAGTGGCATCCCTTATCATCTGGACAGCCGTCTGGTGCGCGGCCTGGACTACTACACCAAGACTGCCTTCGAAATCCTCTCCGGCGGCATCGGCGCGCAGAGCGCCGTCTGCGGCGGCGGCCGTTATGACGGCCTGATGGAAGAGGTGTGCGGCCAGTCCATCCCCGCCGTCGGCTTCGCGGCCGGCATCGAGCGCATCTTCGGCGCGCTGAAGGCGCAGGGGCTGGATATCGAGGTGGAGACCGGGCTGGACGTCTACGTTATCGCCACCGGCGACGATGCCGCTGCTCAGCAGCGTGCCTTTGCGCTGGGGCAGGAGCTGCGTAAAGCCGGGCTGCGCGTCGATTTCGACCTGCTCTCCCGCGGGATGAAGGCGCAGTTCAAAGCAGCCAACCGCGAGGGCGCCCGCTTTGCCGTCATCCTCGGCGGCGATGAGTTTGCCCGCGGCGTGGCGCAGGTAAAAGATATGCAGGCCGGCGAACAGGTGGAAGTAGCGCTTGCCGAAGTGACCGCGCATATCCAAAGCAAAATGGCATAAAGTTTGCATTATGCAAATTTGATGATAAAGCAACTTGAAAATAAAGGAGAATGTTTATGGAAACCATGCTCAAAAGAACCGATTACTGCGGTACTTTGCGTCTGGCCGACGATCAGCGTCAGGTAGCGCTGTACGGCTGGGTAGCCCGCAACCGCGATCACGGCGGCATCATCTTCATCGACCTGCGAGACCGTGAAGGCATCGTCCAGATCGTCATCGACCCGGAAAGCTGCGATGAAGCCGCTTTCGCCGCTGCCGAAGCGCTGCGCAGCGAACACGTTGTCTATGTAGAAGGCACCGTCCGTCCGCGCTCTGCCGAGACCGTCAACGAAAAGATGGCCACCGGCGAGATCGAAGTCGTCGCCAGCCGCGTCGTCTCCCTCAATAAGTCCAAGACTCCGCCCTTCTTCATCGAAGACGGCGTCAATGTAGACGAAAAGATGCGCCTCAAATACCGCTATCTCGACCTGCGCCGCCCGGAAATGCAGGCCGCGCTGAAGCTGCGCCATAAGGTCACCATCGCCATGCGCCACTTCCTCGATAGCGAAGGCTTCATGGAAATCGAAACTCCCATGCTCTGCAAGAGCTCTCCGGAAGGCGCCCGTGACTATCTCGTGCCCTCCCGCGTGCATCCCGGCGAATTCTTCGCTCTGCCGCAGTCCCCGCAGCTGTTCAAGCAGATCCTGATGGTAGCCGGCATGGACAAATACTTCCAGATCGCCCGCTGCTTCCGCGATGAAGACCTGCGTGCCGACCGTCAGCCGGAATTCACCCAGCTGGATATGGAAATGTCCTTCGTCAAAGAAGAAGAAGTTCGCGACCTCACCGAACGCCTGATCAAATATGTCTTCAAAGAAGCGCTCGGCCGCGATATCCCCACTCCCTTCCCGCAGCTCACCTACAAAGAAGCCATCGACCGCTACGGCTCCGATAAGCCCGACCTGCGCTTTGGCATGGAGATCGTCGATATCGCCGATATCTGCATGAACAGCGAATTCACCACCTTCGCTTCCGTCGCCCAGCAGGGCGGCTGGGTACGCGGTATCAACGCCAAGGGCGCCCGCTTCTCCCGCCGTACTATGGATGACCTCAAGGATTATGTAGCCATCTACGGCGCCAAGGGTCTGGCCTATATCATCATTGAAGAAGACGGCCTCAAATCCCCGATCGCCAAGTTCTTCACCGAAGAACAGCTGAACGAGATCTGCACCCGCTTCGGCGCCGAACCCGGTGACGTACTGATGTTCGTAGCTGCCGAACCGCAGATCACCGCCGATTCTCTCGGCCATCTGCGCTGCGAATGCGCCCGCAGACTGAACCTGATCGACCCCGACGAAATGAACCTGCTGTGGGTAGTCGACTTCCCGATGTTCGAATATGACCAGGATGAACAGCGCTGGACTGCCGTACACCATCCCTTCACCGCGCCCAAGGATGAAGATATCCCGCTTCTGGCCACCAAGCCCGGCGAATGCCGCGCCAAGGCCTACGACGTTATCCTCAACGGCTGCGAACTGGGCGGCGGCTCCATCCGTATCCACCAGCGTGACGTACAGGAACAGATGTTCGCCCTGCTCAACATCTCCCCCGAACAGAGCGTAGACAAGTTCGGCTATCTGCTGGATGCCTTCGAATACGGCACTCCGCCCCACGGCGGCCTGGCTATCGGCCTCGACCGTATGATCATGCTGATGGGCGGCAAAGACAGCATCCGCGACGTCATCGCCTTCCCCAAGACCCAGAGCGCTACCGATATGATGACCAATGCTCCTTCCGAAGTAGAGCTGAAACAGCTGCGTGAGCTGCATATCCGCATCAATACGCCCGCTCAGCAGTAATTAGCTGCGTTTATACCAAAAAATCCCCGCTTTTACGGCGGGGATTTTAATTTTGTATGGGGCTATTTACCGGTTGTAAGGCCGGCCGATGCTTGGTATAATAGCGGTGTAAGTAACCCTGCGCTGTGCGTGTATCGCCATTGTTTTGATCCAACACATTTACAAAGGGACGCTGTACTTCGTGCGCCGCCGTCAGGCCCCATGAGCAAGAGGGGAAGGCGAAAGTGCATGGGAGGCATCCCACCTGCCTAGAGCAGGTTCAAAACCGAGGTGATCACGGCAGGGTGGGGGCTTATATCTAAAGCAAGAGAGCCGGCATTAGCCGGCTCTTTTTGTATGCAGCCGGACAAATAGCCGTTTTGGCTGTGTTGCCGGGCCTTGAAATAGGCCCACTATGTCTGCGGCCCTTGCGCCTTGCCAAAAGCGTCTATTTGCCGCGGCTGGAGAAGCTGGAAAAGAAAGTCCCCGCCTTTGCGGGGACTTTGTGTTTGCTTATTCCTGCGGTTCTTTCGGTTCTTGCGGTTCTACATAGAGCGTCTTTTGCTGGAAGTAGATGACCATGCCCGGCTTGGCGCCGGCGGGCTTTTTCACCTGATCGGCGGTGGTGTAGTCCACGGCTGTCTTGCCGGCGCTGCCGCCCTTGCTGTACCAGGCGGCATAGGCGGCGGCCTCGGCGATGGTGCTATCCGGCACGGGGCGGCCTTCGGCGCGGATGATCACGTGGCTGCCGGGAATCTTCTGCGCGTGCAGCCAGATGTCGGTGGCGGCGGCCTCCTTCAGGGTCAGGCGGTCGTTCTGGCGGTTGTTGCGGCCGATGAGGATGGTGAAGCCGTCGGCGGAAATCACGCGGCGCGGCGGCAGCGCTTCGTCATCCTTCTTGGCGTCCTTGCGCTTCTCCGGCTGCTTCTTGATATAGCCGGCGGCCAGCAGCTCCTGCTCCAGCGCATTGAGGTCGCCATCTGCCTCTGCCATATCCAGCGCGGCGGAGATGCTCTGCAGATAAGCCAGCTCTTCGCGGTTCTGATTGAGATGCGGCAGGATATGGTCGCGGCCCTTTTTCGCCTTGCTGTAGCGGCGGTAATAGCGGGTGATATTTTCCTGCGGGTTGAGGCCGGGGTCCAGCTCGATGCTTACCAGCACATTGGGGTCTTCGAAGCTGGGCAGGCTGATATCGGCGAGGCCCTTCTTCAGGTAGTACTGGTAGGCGGCCAGCATATCGCCCTTCAGCTTATCGTCTTCGCGGCCGAGGAACTTTTCTAAGTCCTGCTCCTGCAGGCCGATCTTCTTTTCCATGCGGCCTATCTGCTGCGCCAGCAGCTTTTCCAGCTTGCGGCGGCGCGCGGAAAAGGCGGCGTCACGATTCTTCACCGCATAGCAGGCGTCCAGCGCGGCAGAGATGCTATCGAACTGCACATGCGGCTGCGCTTCCCAGGCGGCGGGCAGCCAGGCCGCTACATCGGATGCGCCGGTAGACGGCTGCAGCAGGGTGGGCGCGCCCTCGCTGCCCTCGTAGATGTGGGCGAAGCGCTCCAGCTCGGCGGAGAGGCGCAGCCAGTCTTCGCCATCCAGCTGGCGCGGCTCGGCGGGCAGCCCGGCCAGTATCTCCTTGGCGGCAAGCGGCGACAGGCCGGCGATGCGCGCCTTCACGGTGGCGGCAAGCGGCGGCTCGCTGCAGATCAGCTGCTCGCGCAGGGCGGCCGGCTCGATGGGCGGCAGCAGCTTGTCCAGCGGCGGCGGCGGGAGATAGCGGCAGCCGGGCAGCACCTCGCGGTACTGGGAGAGCGTGCTGTCGTAGCGGCGGATGCCGTCGATGATGCGGTCATTGGCGTCGACGAGGATGATATTGCTGTGCTTGCCCATGATCTCGATGATGAGGCGCGCTTTCTTGCGGTCACCGATGCCGTCGCGCACAATCAGCTCCAGCTCCGCCACGCGCTCATAGGGGGTCTGGCGGATGCCGAGGATGGCTGCGCCCTCCAGCCATTTACGCATCGCCATCAGAAAGGGCGGTGCGCTGGGCAGGTTCTCGTAGCTAAGCTCGGTCAGCTGGATGCGCCCCTGCTGCGGATGAGCCGAGAGCAGCAGCTTGCCCTGCCCCTCGCGCCCGTGGAAGCGCAGCAGCAGGGTGTGGCGGTCCGGCATATGTACTTTATTGATGCGCGTATCGGCGCAGGTTTTATTGATCTCGCGGCAGGCGGCGGCCAGCGCGTAGCAGTCAAAAGCCATAGCTTCCTCCTTTGCGGAAAGGCATGATCTGATACTACTAAAATAGCTTGAAGCAGGGAAAATGTCAAGAAAAAGGCAGGATTTGCCGCGAGAGAAGCGAATAACTGATAAGTTTATGCTTTAAGGAGGAACTGCCATGGTCAAGAGCATGACCGGCTACGGCCGCGGCGAAGCTGCCGATGCGGATTATCGCTTTACGCTGGAGATGAAATCTGTCAACCAGCGCTTTCTGGAAACCAATGTGCGCCTGCCGCGCCAGCTGGCAGCTGTGGAAGAAACGATCAAAAAAGGCATCCAGAGCCGCATTTCCCGCGGTAAAGTAGATGTTTTTTGCTCTTTTGAAGAAATTTCTGCCAAAAACTGTAGATTGACTGTTGACAAGGATTTGGCTATTGCGTATTATAATGCCCTGAACGAACTGGCAGAGGCCCTTCCCCTGCAGGAAGAGGCGGTCAGCCTGCGCCAGATCGCCGCTTTTCCCGGCGTTATCGTCAACGAAAAAGCGGAAGAAGATCTGGAGGCGATCACCGTGCTCGTGCAGCAGGCGCTCGATCAGGCGCTCACCGTTTTCATCGCTATGCGCGAACGCGAAGGCGCCGAGCTTAAGGCCGACCTGCTTAGCCGCAAGGCGGTCATCGAAGCCAATGTGGCGTGCATCGCCGAGCTGGCCCCCGCCGTACCGCAGGAATACAGCCGCAAGCTGCATGCCCGCATCGGCGAGCTGATGGGCGGCGCCCCGGTGGATGCCGGCCGTCTGGCACAGGAAGTGGCGCTGTTTGCCGATCATGCCGATATCAGCGAAGAGCTGACCCGCCTGAACAGCCATTTGCTGCAGTTTGCCGAATTGCTGGAAGCCAGGGAGCCGATCGGCCGCAAGCTGGAATTCCTGCTGCAGGAAATGAACCGCGAGGTAAACACTACCGGTTCCAAGTCCAATTCGCTCGAGATCAGCAAGCTGGTCATCGAATGCAAGAGCGAACTGGAAAAAATCAGAGAACAGATCCAAAACATTGAGTAATCAATGCAGAAACAAAAAACTGGAGGTAACAAAAATGACTATCCCGAAACTTTCCAAAAAAGACAGAACCGCAGCTCTGAAGAAGGCTCAGGAAATCCGCAGCCAGCGTATGGAAGTTCGTAAAGAACTGAAAGCCGGCAACCTCGCTCTCGCTACCGTACTGGAAGAAGCCGAAAACGAAGTCTACGCCAAAATGCGCGTAAAATATCTGCTGGAATCCCTGCCTCAGGTCGGTAAGATCACCGCTGCCAAGATCATGGAAGAGATCGGCATCGATGAATCCCGCCGCGTACAGGGTCTGGGCGCCCGTCAGAAGGCCGAACTGCTGGCTCGTCTTGGCTAATTAGCTTAGGGAGGTAGTCATATGCCTCAAAAGTTAGTTAATATCGGTTTTGGTAACATGGTGGCGGCAGAACGCGTCGTGGCCATCGTCGGCCCGGAATCCGCGCCGATCAAGCGTCTGGTGATGGAAGCCCGCGAGGGCGGCATGCTCATCGACGCCAGCTGCGGCCGCCGCACCCGCGCCGTCATCGTTACCGATAGCTCGCATATCATTCTTTCCGCCATCCAGCCGGAAACGGTGGCCGGCCGCTTTGCCGGCATCAAGGGCATCGATGCGGCGGAAGAAATGGGGGATTAGCCTATGACTGCCCCTAAAGGAAAACTGCTGGTGATATCCGGCCCTTCCGGCGTCGGCAAGGGTACGATATGCGCCAGACTGCTGGAAAAGCACCCGGAAATGACCTTTTCCGTATCGGCGACCACCCGCGCACCGCGCGCAGGCGAGGTGCACGGCGTCAATTATTACTTCATCAGCCATGAAGAATTTGCCGCCGCGGTGGAAAAGGGCGAATTTCTGGAGCATGCCGCGCATTTCAATAATCGCTACGGCACGCTGCGCAGCGAGGTGGAGCAACGCCTCGCCGCCGGTCAGACGGTGCTGCTGGATATTGATACTGCGGGCGCTATGCAGGTGAAAGATTCCGGCATCGATGCGGTCTTCATCTTTTTGCTGCCGCCTTCTATGGAAGAGCTGCAGCGCCGCATCCTGGGCCGCGGTACCGAAGATGCCGCCGCCATCGCCCAGCGACTGGAAAAGGCCAAGTCCGAACTGGCGCTGGCAGATGCTTACGACTACCGGGTAGTAAACCATGTGGTTGAAGACGCCGTGGCAGAAATAGAAGCCATACTGGCCAATCACTAAGCTACCAGTTATAAGGAGGTAAGAGTTTTGTTAAACTCTCCGTCTATCAATGAATTGATGCAGCAGGCCGATTCCAAGTATACCTTGGTTATCGTTGCGGCCAAGCGTGCCCGTGCGGCCATCACCGCCAATCCCGCGCTGGCTGCCACCCCGGGCGTCAACCCCGTCTCCGAAGCCCTGAAAGAGATCGCCGCCGGCGAACTTTCCTGGCATAAGGCGGAAGCTCCCGTGGTGGAAGAAGATGCTGCTGAAGAAGTTGCTGCCGAAATCGAGGCAGCCGAAGAAGTAGAAGAGGACGCTTGCGATGAGTGAGAAACTGTTCTCCGGCAAAAAAATTACCGTCGGTATCACCGGCGGTATTGCTGCATATAAAGCAGCGGATATCGTCAGCTGGCTGAATCAGCAGGGAGCGGAAGTAACGGTCGCCATGACCAAGTCTGCCTGCGAATTCATCACGCCCCTGACGATGAAGACCCTGTCCGGCCGTCCGGTGGCCTGCGATATCAACTCGCTGGATGCCGACTTCCATGTGCCGCATATCGATATCGCTTCCTGCGATCTGTTTTTAGTAGTGCCTGCCACCGCCAATATCATTGCCAAGGCCGCCTGCGGCATTGCCGATGAGCTGGTATCTGCGGCGCTGCTGGCAACCAGTGCGCCGATCATCTTCGCTCCGGCCATGCATTGCGATATGTATGCCAACCCCGCCACTCAGGCCAATATCAAGACTCTCTCTGCGCGCGGCTGCCGCTTCATCGAGCCGGGCGAAGGCAGACTCGCCTGCGGTGCGATAGGCAGAGGCCGCCTGGCGAAGGTAGAGGATATCAAGCAGTATATCACGGATTTTTTTGCTGAAGGCCGGTTGCTCTCCGGGCGCCGAGTGCTGGTAACAGCCGGCCCTACCTACGAATACATCGACCCCGTGCGCTTTATCGGCAACCGTTCCAGCGGCAAGATGGGCTATGCCGTAGCCGCTGCCGCGGTTGAAGCGGGCGCCGAGGTGCTGCTGGTCAGCGGCCCTTGCTCGCTGCCCGTGCCGGCGGGCGTCAAGTGCGTGCGCGTCACTTCCGCCGCCGAGATGGAAGCGGCGGTGCGCGAGGCCTATGCCGAATACGACATCGTAGTGATGGCGGCGGCGGTGGCGGATTACCGCCCGGAACAGCAAGCCGAGCAGAAGATCAAAAAGGGCGGCGGCATGGAGATCAAGCTGGTCGCCAATAATGATATCCTGAAAGGCCTTGGCGCCGATAAGGGCGATCATATCCTGGTCGGATTTGCCGCTGAGACGCAAAATCTGGCCGCCTACGCCACCAAAAAGCTGGTGGAAAAGAATCTGGACCTGATCATCGCCAATAACGTGGCACAGGCCGGCGCCGGCTTCGACGGCGATACCAATATCATCACCGCCATTTCTCCCGATAAGACGGAGGAGTGGGAGATGATGAGCAAGAGAGCGGCGGGACGGCAGATAATTAAGGCGATCAGCGAACTGCCGCGCTTTTAACGGACGATCCCTTGTAGGGGCGTGCATTGCACGCCCGCGGGCGACCACTGGTCGCCCCTACAAATATGTGTTGATTCAAAGCACCCTCGTATGAGGGTGCTTTTTTGCTGCATATCAAGAGATGATTAAATGTAGGGCGGGGGCTTGCTCCCGCCGTTTTTTTGTACAATTGGGCATACTAGCAACAAAGATTAGCTTCAAGGGAGCATACCTGTATGAGCATTAAGCGTATCCGCATCGTCGGCTGGCTGCTGGTGGCTTTGCTGCTGTTGCCCACGGCGGCTGCGGCGCGTGCCGCCCTGCAGCCCGGCGCGCAGACGGCGATGGCGGCGCAGAGCACCGTCGCCGCAGATTACTACCAGTACGACCGCGGCGCTATCGTCGACCGCTATGGGCGCAGCTTCACCGATGCGCTTGCCCCGGCGCTGCTGCTGTTCCCGGCGCAGCTGGGCGCGGATGCGGCAGAGCTGGCGCAGCTGCTGGGCATCGGCGAGGAGCAGCTGGCGGAGCAGGTAGCGGGGCAGCAGATGCTGGTGCTGCGGCGCGGCCTCACCGAGGCGCAGGCGGCGGCCCTCATGGCGGCGGATATCGCGGCGGTGCATCTTGTGGAGCTGCCGCAGCGGCAGACGAGTCATGCGGCGTGGCTGATCGGCAGCGCCGAGCCGCCGGGCGGGCTGGAGGCGCAGTATGACTCCTTTCTGCAGGGGCGGGGCGGCGGGCAGATCGCCGCCAATATCGATGCGCGTGGCAGCTACTGTGGCAACGGTCTGTTCCGCGTGGCGGGCGGGGTAGGGAATACCCTGTGTCTGACGCTGGATGCCGACTATCAGCAGCTGGCGGAGCAGGCATTAGGCGGGCAGCGCGGGGCGATAGTGCTGGTGGATGCGGCAGACGGCGCGCTGCGTGCCTGGGCGGCCGCCGATGCGGAAGCGGCGCTGGCAGCGCATCCGCAGGCGCAGCTGCAGCCGCTGATCGACCACCTGCAGGCGGCCTGCGGGCAGGATTTAAGCTTCCCGCCGCTGCCCGTGGGGTATAGCGCAGATGTGGCCATAGGCGAGGGCATCAGCACCCTGCAGGCGGCGCAGCTGGCGCTGCTGGCGGGCACGGGGCGGCGTATCACACCGGTTCTGGCGCTGGGCGTGCGGGGAGAGCAGGGCGAGTGGCTGTGGCAGCCGGATGCGCCGCTGCCCGAGCCGCCGCTGGTCACGCCGCTCACCGAGGCGCATACGCAGCTGCTGAGCAGCGCGGCGGGCGAAGGCGGCAGCTGGCATATCGCGCAGCTTATCGGCGAGGAGCGGCTGATCGCGGTGGTATGGCTGGAGGGGGCGCGGTGGCAGGCGCGGCTGATCGCAGAAACGCTGCTGCAAAATATCCGCGATTTGCAGAATTGGTGAAATAAACCGGGCTGTAGCAGGCATAAGACAAGGTACGCGGTGGCAGGCGGCGGCATAGATTGCTAAGGAAAACACTTAGCGGAGGTAGCGCCGTGGCCGTCAAATGCAGCTGTTTTATCGCGTACCTGAACAATAATATTTTCCCGCCGCTGCTTTCCGCCGCGGAAGAGGCAGAGACCATCGCCCGCCTTGCCGATACAGATGCCCAAGTGCGCGGCAGCGCCAAAAACAAGCTCATCGAGCATAACCTGCGGCTGGTGGCGCATGTGGCCAAGAAATTCGAATCCACCAATATCGACCGCGACGACCTGCTCTCCATCGGCACCATCGGCCTGATCAAGGGCATCAACAGCTTCCAGCCGGATAAGGGCGCGCGCCTGGCCACCTATGCCGCCCGCTGCATCGAAAATGAGATCTTGATGCACATCCGCGCCACCCGCCATGCCAAGGGCGAGGTCTCGCTCTTCGACCCGGTGGGCGTGGATAAGGAGGGCAACGAGATGTCGCTGCTGGATATACTGGCGGAAGAGGATACCGACCTGATAGAGCAGGTGGCGGCAGATGAGCAGCGGCAGCAGATGCGCGGCGCGCTCTCGGTGCTGGATGCCACGGAGCAGCTGGTGCTGACCCGCCGCTACGGCCTGGACGGCCGCGAGCAGCAGACCCAGCGCCAGGTAGCAGGCATCCTCGGCATCTCGCGCTCCTATGTCTCCCGGCTGGAAAAGAAGGCCATCGCCAAGCTGCGCCGGGCGCTGCAGGTGGAAGAGTAGGGGGCAAAAACTTTTCGCCAAAATGCGGGCGGATGCGACAAAGTAACTGCTTTTCGGCGCGGTTTGCTGTGGCAAATGCGCCTTTTTTGTCGCATTTGCTCGGTTGCTGTCGTATCAGCTCGGAATAAAAGGGCAGGTAAATGGGGGTGTGGCTGCGAATTTATTGTTCCGAGATATCTTCGCAACACCCGTACGGAGTCCCTAAAAAAGGTTGGTGGAAAAATGGCAAATACCGAACAACAAATGGCGGAAAAGAAAAATATCGTGCTGATCGGCTTCATGGGCAGCGGCAAAACGGTGGTGGGCCGCCATCTGGCGCGGGAGCTGGACTATGATTTTGTCGATACCGATGAAGCGATAGCGGATGTCACCGGCATGCCCCTGCCGCGCCTGATCAAAAAGCACGGCGAAATACGCTTCCGCTCTGAAGAAGAGCTGGTGATACGCAAGCTCTCGCAAAAAGAGCATCAGGTGGTAGCCTGCGGCGGCAGCATCAGCGAGCCGAGCGGCCAGCGCCTGCAGCCGCTCAAAGAGCAGGGCTACTTCGTGCTGCTGCAAGCCCCGCCGGAGGTGATATTGCAGCGCATCAGCCGCAAGAGCAACCGCGCCATGCCGCTTAGCCGCGTGGATAAAGAAAATATCGCGGCGCTACTGGAGCAGCGGCAGCAGCCCTATGCGGAAAATGCCGATCTCATCGTCAATACCGGCGAGATCAGCGTAGAAGAGGCAGCGCTGCTGATAGCCGAACAATATCGGCGCTGCTGCGGCATCAGTTAACAGCTTAATATTGGCAAGTGTGCAACATTTGTGGTATAATGCGGTCAGATGATATTCTGGCCGCATTTTGCGCGCTTTTAAGCTATAAGAGAGGTTTTTACGATGAGCGAAAAATACGACGAACTGCTGCAGGAAATGCAAAGCGGCGATACCGTGACCCGCGGCTACCATCAGCAGATCCACTGGTACCCCGGCCATATGGTCAAGGCCCGCCGCGGTATGGAAGAGGATCTGGCGCTGGTAGATATGCTGGTGGAAGTGGTGGACGCCCGCGCACCCTTCAGCAGCCGCAACCCCGATCTGGCGCAGTATGCCAAGCGCAAGCCGCATCTGCTGCTGCTGAACAAGGCCGACCTCGCCGACCCGCAGCAGACCAAGCTGTGGATCGCCCGCTATAAGAAAGAAGGCTATATCCCGGTAGCGGTAAATGCCGCGCGCAAAGAGGGCTTAAAAGATCTGCAGGCCGCCCTGCTGAAGGCCGGCAAGCCCTTCCGCGAAAAGCTGGTACGCAAGGGCCTGCAGCCGCGTGATCCGCGTGCTATGATCATCGGCGTGCCCAACTGCGGCAAGTCCACCGTCATCAATGCGCTCTCGCCCAAGTCTTCGGCCAAAACCGGCAACAAGCCCGGCGTCACCCGTGGCCGCCAGTGGGTGAAAACCGGCGCCGGCGTAGAGCTGCTCGATACTCCCGGCCTGCTCTGGCCGCGTTTTGCCAATTATCATACCGCCTTTTGCCTCGCTGTCATCGGCTGCATCAGCGATGCCGCCTTCCCCATGTATCAGGTGGCGGGCGATCTGGCGCTGTGGCTGAAGGATAATGCTCCGCAGGCGCTGATGGAGCGCTATAAGCTGAAAGAACTGCCGGAAACGGCGGATGAGATCTTCACCGCCATCGGCCGCAGCCGCGGTCTCCTGGGCCCCGGCGGCACCGTGCGCTATGAAGACGCCGCGCCGATCCTGCTGCAGGAATACCGCGCCGGCAAGCTGGGCCGCCTCTCTTTGGAAAAGGCGGATGAAGTATTCGCGGAGGCCGCCGATGAGCAGAAGCAGTGAGCTGGCAGCTGCCAAACGCATTTGCAAAAGCTTCGATGCGCCGCTGGGCGTAGTGGAGGCGCTGGCCGAGCATGAAGACGCCGAATTCCGCGCTGTGGCAGAGGCGCACTTAGCCCGCCGCGCCGCCGAAGAGCAGCGCCTCATCGCCATGAGCGCCTATGAGCGCTGGCTGCAGGAACGCGGCACTACGCTGATCTGCGGCATCGATGAGGCCGGGCGCGGGCCGCTGGCCGGGCCGGTAGTGGCGGCGGCGGTTATCCTGCCGCTGGATTGCCGCATCTGGCAGCTGGACGATTCGAAGAAGCTCAGCGAAAAGGTGCGCCTGCAGCTGGAAGAGCAGATCAAGCAAAAGGCCATTGCCTGGGCGGTGGCCGGTGTGAACCACGAGAAGATAGACGAGATCAATATTCTGCAGGCGGCCCTGCTGGCGATGCGCCGCGCGGTGAATAAGCTAACGGTGCAGCCGCAGCATCTGCTGATCGATGCGCTGGAGATACCGCATATCGGCATCCCGCAGACGGGGCTTGTCCACGGCGACGCGGTGAGCGTTTCCATCGCTGCGGCCAGCATCCTCGCCAAGAATCACCGCGACCGCATCATGCAGAAGTTCGACGCTATGTACCCCGCCTACGGCTATGCCGGGCACAAGGGCTACCCCACCGCCAAGCATCGGCAGGCGGTGCGCGAGTGCGGCCCGTCGCCCATCCAGCGGCTCAGCTTTACCGGCAAGGAGCAGTGATATGAGCAATCTGAGCACCGGTAAGCGCGGCGAAGAGCTGGCGGCGCAGGCGCTGCAGCAGGCAGGCTACGAGATAGTCGCCCGCAACTGGCGCTGCCGCTACGGCGAAGTGGATATTATCGCAAAGCTGGGCGGGAAGCTCTGCTTTGTGGAAGTGAAGGCGCGGCGCGGCAGCGCGCACGGCGCCCCGCAGGAAGCGGTGAACGCGCATAAGCGCGGGCAGATCGCCAAAGCCGCCGCCTGCTATCTGGCCGAGAATTATGCATCCGAGCCCGAATGCTGCTTCATCTCTGCGGCGGTGCTGCTGCCGCAGGGGGAAGTGGAACTGATAGAGGATTTTTTGCTTTAAAAGCGATAAAGAGGTACAAATGGAAAATTTGCAGGAAAAATTATTGCCGCAGATCAATGACCCGGCCGACCTGCGCCGTTTAAGCGTGGAGCAGCTGGATCAGCTCGCTGCCGAGCTGCGCGAATACATCATTCAGGTGGTGAGCGTGCGCGGCGGGCATCTGGCGCCCAACTTAGGCGCGGTGGAGCTGACGCTGGCGCTGCATTATGCCTTCGATACGCCCACCGACCAGCTGGTATGGGACGTGGGGCATCAGTGCTATACGCATAAGATCATCACCGGCCGCCGCGAGGCTTTTACCACCCTGCGCAGCGTGGCAGGCCTTAGCGGCTTCCCCAAGCGCTGCGAGAGCCCCTACGACGTGATCGAGACGGGGCACGCCAGCACCTCCATTTCGGCGGCGCTGGGTCTGGCGGCGGCGCGTGATATTGCCGGGCGCGACCATCAGGTGGTGGCGGTGATCGGCGACGGCGCGCTGACCGGCGGTCTGGCCTGGGAAGGGCTGAACAATGTCGGCTTCAACCAGACCAAGATGATCGTGGTTTTAAACGATAATGAGATGAGCATCGACCCCAATGTGGGCGCGCTGGCCAAATACCTGCTGCGGATGCGTACTTCTCCCGGCTATCTGAAGCTGAAAAAGGGCGTGAAGCAGAGCCTGCCCAATATCCCGCTGGTGGGCAAGCCGCTGTTCCGCGCGCTGGATATTACCAAAGACGCGGTAAAGAGCAATACGCTGAACCGCGAAGGCCTGCTCTTTGAAGAAATGGGCTTGAACTATATGGGCCCGGTGGACGGCCACGATATCCCGGCGCTGATCGAGATGTTCTCCCGCGCCAAAGAGGTGGACGGCCCGGTGCTGCTGCATGTGCTGACGCATAAGGGCCACGGCTATGCCCCGGCCGAGGAGCATCCGGAACGCTTCCACGGCACCGCGCCTTTCGATATCGAAAGCGGCAAGGTGCTGCATAAAGATTACAGCTATACCAATGCTTTTTCCGAAGCGATGGTGGATATGGCGGCAAAGGATGAGCGCATCGTCGGCATCACCGCCGCTATGAGCATCGGCACCGGCCTTGCCGCCTTTGCCGAGCAGCACCCGCAGCGCTTCTTCGACGTGGGCATTGCCGAAGAGCATGCGCTCACCTTCGCCTCCGGTCTGGCGGCAGGCGGGGCGCGCCCCATCGTGGCGCTCTATTCCTCCTTCCTGCAGCGCGCCTATGACCAGCTGCTGCACGATATCTGCATGCCGCAGCTGCCGGTGGTGATCGCGCTGGATCGCGCCGGTATCGTGGGCGATGACGGCGAAACGCATCAGGGTATCTTCGATATCTCCTTCCTCCGCTCCATCCCCGGCCTGACCATGCTGGCACCGAAAAATGCCGCCGAGCTGCAGGCGATGCTGCCCTATGCGGTAAGCCTCGATGCGCCGGTTGTCATGCGCTACCCGCGCGGCAAGGCGGAAGTGGGAAGCTTGGGCGAGCCGCTGGTCTACGGACATGCGGAGCTGCGCAAAAGCGGCGCGGACTGCGCCATCTTCGCCGTGGGCCCGATGTGCGCCGTGGCGGAAAAGGCGGCCGAGCTGCTCTTGAAGCAGGGCATCAAGGCGGCGGTCTATAATGCGCGCTTCCTGCAGCCGCTGCCGGCGGAGCTGATGGAAGTGGCCGCGAGCTGCCCGCGTATTGCCACTATCGAAGATAATATCGTCGATGGCGGCTTCGGCGAAGCCTGCCGCGCCGCGCTGCCAAATAGCGTGGACGTGCTGAGCATCGGCTTCCCCAAAGCATTCATCCAGCAGGCTACCCGCGATCAGCTGTTCCAGCGCTACGGCCTCACCGCGCTGAATCTGGCGGCGCAGATACAGGAACGCTGGTTCAATAAATAGGCGCAATAAGTAAACGGAGTTATTATGGCTAAAGAGAAGAAAAGACTGGATCAGATATTGGTAGAGCGCGGGCTGTTCACCGGGCGCGATGCCGCCAAGGCCGCCATTATGGCCGGCGAGGTGTGGATCGGCGAGCAGCGGGCGGATAAGCCGGGGCAGAACTACCCGGAAGATGTAAATATCCGCCTCACCGGCGAGCGCCTGCCCTTTGTCTCCCGCGGCGGGCTGAAGCTGGCCAAGGCGGTGCAGGTGTTCGATCTGGATATGACCGGCCTGCGGGTGCTGGATATCGGCGCTTCCACCGGCGGCTTCACCGATTGCGCGCTGCAGAACGGTGCGGCGCATGTTTATGCGGTGGATGTGGGCTACGGACAGCTGGCGTGGAAGCTGCGTCAGGATGAGCGCGTCACCGTGATGGAAAAGACCAATGCCCGCTATTTGGATGCGGAGCTGATCTCGCCGCCCGTGGATATGATCGTGGTGGATGCCTCGTTCATCTCGCTGAAGGTGCTGCTGCCCTCCGCTTTGCAGCATTGCCTCAAAGAGGACGGCCTGCTGGTAGCGCTGATCAAGCCGCAGTTCGAGGCCGGGCGCGATAAGGTGGGCAAAAAGGGCGTGGTACGCGATGCCGCTACGCACTTAGAAGTGGTGCAGGGCATACTCGCCGCCTGCCCGGAAATGGGCGTGACGCCGATCGGGCTGGATTTCTCTCCCATCACCGGGCCGGAAGGCAATATCGAGTATCTGCTGCTGGCGAAGAAGGGTACGCATCCCCAGCCGGAGCTGCATGCGGAAGCGATCGTAGCCGCGGCGGCAGAGCATTTGGGTAAATGAATTTTATGCAAATATTCCTTGCATATTCATGTATATTGATGTAAAATGTGTATATGAGGGCCGGTAACTTAATATTGGTTACCGGCCATTTTTTACGGAGATGATGAATTTGCGCTGTGCAGTTTTGTATAACGGCAAAAAGGCGGAGAATCTGCAGATAGCTCATCAGGCGCTCTACCTGCTGAAAGCCCACGGGGCGGTCTGCGAGGGCGTATTTGGCGAGCCGCTGGAGCTGCGCCAGCTGGCGGAGATAGACTTTTCCGGCTGTGAGGTGGCGGTAGTATTAGGCGGCGATGGCTCGATACTGGCGGCCGGCCGCGCGCTGGCGCCCTACGGCGTGGCGCTGCTGGGCGTCAATTTAGGCAAGCTGGGCTTTTTGGCCGAGACCGAGCCGGAACAGCTGGAAGAAGTGATACCGCAGCTGCTCAGCGGCAGCTATCGCACTGAGCAGCGGATGCTGCTCAGCGGCAGCCTTATCCGCAAAGACGGCAGCGGCGAGAGCTTCGTGGCGCTGAATGATCTTGTCATCAACAATCTGGAGTATTCGCGCACCGTGCAGCTGGAGGTAACGGTAGACGGCGAGATGCTGCACAATTATCAGGCGGACGGCATTATCGTGGCCACGCCCACCGGCTCTACCGGCTATGCCTTCTCGGCCGGCGGACCGCTGGTGGCGCCGGGTACGGATGTGCTGCTGCTGGTGCCCATCTGCCCGCACAGCTTTTTCTCCCGCCCGCTGGTTATCGGCCCCAATAGCCGGGTGGAGATATGCTGCCACGGCAGCGAGCGCGGCCTGCTCACCGCCGACGGGCAGGGCTGCTGCGCCCTGCAGGCGGGCGACCGGCTGCAGATAGGCGCGGCGGAGCATCATGTGAAGATGGTGCGCTTCGGCGAAGGCCACTACTTCAGCCGCATCAAAGAAAAGCTCTATCGTAACGAGTAATTTGGGAATCGCCCCCTGATGCAGGGGATCAATATATTTGGAGGTAACTACCCATGGTCAAAAGCAGCAGACAGAAAGTTATCCGCGATATTATCAGCCAGAAGCCGATCGAAACGCAGTGCCAGCTGACGGACGAGCTGCGTCATCACGGCTTTAATATCACTCAGGCCACCATCTCCCGCGATATTAAGGAAATGGGCCTGATCAAAGTGGCGGGCGGCGATGGCGGCTTCCGCTACAGCCTGCCGCCGGAAAGCATCTCCGGCAATAATCTGGAGCGCGCCAAGCGTATGCTGCGCGATAACCTGCTGCGCATGGAGATCACCCACTTCATCATCGTCATCCGCACGCTGCCCGGCGCGGCGCAGGGCGTTGCCGCCTGCATCGAAGGCCTCGGCTTTTCCGAATTTGCCGGCTCCATCGCCGGTGACGATACCATCTTTATGCTGGCGCATGAAAATGACGATTGCCATGCCCTGATGCGCAAGATCCAGGAATTGGCCCTGTAAAGCGGAGGCTGGAACCATGCTTGCCGAACTGTATGTAGAAAATTTTGCCCTGATCGAGCAGAGCCGGGTGCAGCTGGGTGAGGGGCTGAATGCCATCACCGGTGAGACCGGCGCGGGCAAATCGCTGATGATCGACGCGGTATCGCTGCTGATCGGCGGCCGCGGCGGCGATGGCTTTATCCGCGATGGCTGCGATCGCTCGCTGATCGAGGGTAGCTTCTTTGCCCCGTATCCGGCAGAAGCGCAGGAGCTGCTGCTGGCTGCCGGCGCGGATGTGGAAGATACGGTCATCCTCTCCCGTGAGCTGGTGCGCGGCGGGCGCAATATCTGCCGCCTCAACGGCCGCACCGTCACGCTGGCACAGCTGCGCCAGCTGGGGCGCTTGCTGATCAATATCCACGGGCAGATGGAGCATATGTCGCTGCTGGAAGAGGACAAGCAGCTGCAGCTGCTGGATAACTTCGGCGGTGAGGCACTGCTTGGCGCCAAGCAGCAGACCGCCGCTGCCTATGCCCGGCTGGATGCGGCGCGCAAGGCGCTGGATGATTATGAAAAGAACGGTGCGGCGCGTGAGCAGCGCATCGACTGGCTGGCCTTCCAATGCGAAGAGCTGAAGAAGGCGCGTCTGGTCGCCGGGGAAGAGGAGCAGCTGATGGCGGAAAGCCGCCGTCTGGCCAGCAGCGAAAAGCTGACGGCCCTCAGCGATGAGGTAGTAACCGCCCTTTCCGATCAGGCCTGCACCCAGCTGCGTCTGGCCGCGCTATCCCTGAAGCAGGCTGCGGCGATGGATGAGCAGCTGCAGGAGCTGGCGGATCGCGCCGATTCCCTCTATTACGAAGCAGACGATATCGCTATGGAAGTATCCCGCTATCGCGACAGCATCGGTGGTGACAGCCGCCGTCAGGACGAGGTGGAAAGCCGCCTGGCTCAGCTGCAGCGACTGCGTAAAAAGTATCAGAAGAGCATCGACGACCTGATCGCCTACCGCAAAGAGGCGGAGCAGGAATTGCAGGAGCTGCGCGACTTGAGCGAAAGCTCGGCGCAGCTGGAAGAGGAGCTGGCGGCAGCGGAAGCCGCCTATGCGGCACAAGCTAAGCAGCTCAGCGCCCTGCGTGCGGCTGCGGCGGAGCGGCTCTCTGCCGCTATCACCGCCGAGCTGGTGCAGCTGTGCATGCCGCATGCCCAGTTCCGCGTAGACCTGCCGCCCACCGCGCCCAGCCGCCACGGCAATGAGCGCGCCCAGTTCATGATCTGCCCCAACCCGGGCGAAGGCTTCGAGCCGGTGAGCAAGACGGCATCCGGCGGCGAGCTCTCGCGCATCGTGCTGGGGATGAAGGTAGTGCTTTCCCAGCTGGATCAGGTACCGACGCTGGTCTTCGACGAAGTGGACAGCGGCCTCGGCGGCAGAGCCCTTTCTGCAGTAGCCGAGCGTCTGGCGCTGGTCGGCCGCACCACGCAGGCCATCTGCGTCAGCCATGCCGCGCTGCTGGCGGCCAAGGCGGCGGATCAGATCCATATCAGCAAAGCGGTGGAAGGTGGGCGCACCGTATCCCGCGCGCGGCGCATCAGCGGCGAAGAGCGCGTGGAAGAGATCGCCCGCATGATCGCAGGCGCGGAGATCACCGATATCACCATCGCCCAGGCCCGCGAAATGCTGCTGGAGGCGTAATAAGCATAATTAAAGCCACTCCGAATGGAGTGGCTTTTTTGTTCCAGCGTGATGATGAAGTTTTCGTCTTTTTGCAGGCGCGG
>JAFXLH010000006.1 GCA_017531315.1 Bacillota bacterium | reverse complement strand
CCTGCACCTTGGCGGCCAGTTCCGGCACGGGCACGGCCACATCCGGCATCTGAGAGACGGTGAGGCGCACCTGCAGCGCGTCATTCTTCACCTTCACCTCGGTCTGCACATCCTTTACGCCTTCCACGGCTTTAGCGGATTTCTTCACCGCATCCACCACGGCAGGCAGGCCGATGCTGACGCTGTTGCCTTGCGAGGTGCCGATGCTGCCCAGCTGCGGCTCGGCCTTGCGGTAGATGCCCAGATACAGCATCAGCACACCCGCTGCCAGCAGCAGCAGGGCGATGCCAAACAGCTGGAAGAAATTGGCATTCATAAAGAAATTGCTCAGCTTAGCCAGCAGCTTCACCACAAAGCCGGAACGGATGGAGCCGGCGAGGGTGATGGCGCCGATCAGCAGCGTGACCGCGCCGGAGATAAGCAACATGATTCTGCGTAAAATATTCATGCTTGTCCTCCTTCAGCCGGGGTGCCGGCTGCAAGATGTACCGGAAAGGCTGCTTATTCGACAGCTTCTTCGGCCGGGGCTTCTTCTTTTACTTCTTTTACTTCTTTGGTTTCTTTAGCTTCCTTAGCTTCTTTGGCCGGTTTTTCCTTATCCTTCAGCATCTGGGGGAAGGTGACGCCTTCCACGCGGATATTGACGGCGGTGACCTTGAGGCCGGCCATAGTTTCGATGGCGCTCTTTACTGCATCCTGCACGGCGGTAGCCACGCGGACGATGGGGTTGCCGTATTCGACGATGATGCTGATATCGACAGTGACCTGATCGCCGGTCATATCAACTTTTACACCCTTGGTATTGCTCTTGCGGCCAAAAACTTCGCTGAGGCCGGAGACCATACCGCCGCTCATGCCGGCCAGGCCGGGGACGGAGGTGGCAGCCAGACCGGCGATGGTGGCCACTACATCTTCAGAGATCTTGACGCTGCCGGTTTCGGCAACTACTTCGCCTTCTACATCAATTGCTTTGTTCTTTTCATCCATAAACAGAACCTCCTTGCGGCAGGAGCCGCTACTATTCTTTTGGCAGTTAAGCTATCCGCAGGGCAGCCGCATTATCAGCCGCCGCGGCATATATGCAGTATAGCACCTGTGCGGGTAAATTTTGCGTGCGGCAGGTGAAGTTATACTGAAAATGCACCTTTGGGTTTATTATAACAGATGCGCCGCAAAATAACAATACACACCGCGCAAATTCCCATTTACCGCCGGCAGGCAGATGTGGTAGAATGAGGAAAAACACTTACGGAGAGACCCATGATAGAGCTTAAAGCGATCTGCGAAGAAAACTTCATCGCTGCTTTCAATCTCAAGCTGGCGCCGGGGCAGGAGGCCTTTGTTTCGCATCCCATCCGCAGTCTGGCGCAGGCCTATGTCTACCGCGACCAATGCCAGCCCTTTGGCATCTATGCCGCGGGGAAAATGGTCGGCTATGTTATGGTCATCTACGACTATGATGTTCCCGAATATGATATCTGGCATATGATGATCGATGCCTCCGAGCAGGGGCGCGGCTACGGCAGCCGGGCGCTCGATCTGGTCATCGACTACATCAAAAGCAAGCCTTTCGGCGATTCTGACCGAGTCGCTCTCACCTGCCACAAAGATAATGCCGCGGCCTTAAGGCTGTATAAGAAAAAGGGCTTCTCCCCTACCGGCATTGAAGATGAAGACGAGATAGAGCTGGTGCTGATGCTTAAATAGCAGCTTACCCACGCCACGCAAGCCTCCCTCCGCCATATTGACGGAGGGAGTTTTTTTGCTCTTATGCTTAGTCGCGCGGGATGATCACCACATCCTGCCAGCTGCAGCCGGTGGTCTCGCCGATCAGCTGCGCCGCCACCAGCGCCGCGTTGTCATCCAGCTGGCCCGCCATCACCACCGTCACCTGCTCGTCGCCGATCATCACCAGCGAAGCGCCGTATTCCCGCGCCGCCAGCATCGCCTCGGCCTGGTTCTCTGCCTCGATGCGCGCCGCCAGCTCCGTCTTGCGCCCGGCGGCCTCGTTCCGCGCTGCCTCGCCCGCCGCATCATCCTCCATCACCTCATCCAGCAGCTCCAGCTCCTCGGCGCGGGACTGCTCGCGCAGCAGCCGGTATTCGGCGAAGTAGGCATCGGCCGCCGCCTGCTGCAGCTGCGGCTGTTCCTGCTGCCCCTGCTGCGGCAGCTGCTCCTGCTGCTGCGCCGCGGTGGGCAGGGGGCTGCGCTGCGGCAGTATCTGCCCGCCGCTGCCCATATCGTAGGCCAGCAGCGTCAATACCACGAAGAGCATCGCCGCCGCGCCCACGCGCCCGCGCCGCCGGCGGCTTCCTCCACCGCCGCTGCGGCTGAAGCGCTGCCTCAAATCCCGCAGCCGCTCGCCAAATTGCAGCTCCCGCATCGCCTGTGCCGTTTTCATCTTCATCCGCTGTAATTTATTCATTTTCAGCCTCCTTAGCTTTGCCTTCCACCACCGCTATCTGCGTTATCTGCAGATCGAGCATCGCCATCAGCGCCGCGTAGATGCGCTCTTTCACCTGCGGGTCGGCAGCGCCCGACGCCACCACCACTACGCCGCGCAGCTCCGGCGCGCTCTGCCGCACCAGCACCGGCTGCGAGCCGGAGAGCGCCAGCTCGGTGCTGCGGCTGGCATTCTGCCCATTGCTGCTCACCTGCTCTGCCAGCACGTATTCCGCCGTGCCGCTGCTGCAAAAGCTCACCGCCACCTCTACCGCGCCCACGCCCTCTATCTGCTGCAGCACCCGCTGCAAGCGCGCCTCCAGCTGCGCTTCTGCCGATATTGCGGCTGCCTCGGCCCGCGGCTGTGCCACGGTTGCCGCCGCACTACCATATGGATATGCCAGCAGCACCACGCCGCATGCCACCGCCAGCAGCAATGCCAGCAATTTTTTCCGCTCCTGCGCCAGCAGCCGCTGCCACAGGCTCTGCTCCTTATTCGCTTCCGCCATTTATGCTCACCTCGATATTCTCCTGCCCTATCTGCAACAAAAAGGCGATGTCATCGCGCAGCTGTACCGCATCCACAGCCGCTGCTGATAATTCGATATGCAGCACCTCGCCTTCCCACCAGCTATCCACCGCATCAGCGCCGCTGCTCAGCCGTGCCAGCGCCGCCGCCTGATCCGCCAGCTGCCGCTGTTGCTGCTGCCCCGCCGATGCCGAGAGCGCCGCCAGCAGCTGCGCCCCATTCTGCTGCGCCCGCTGCGTAGTCACCTCATCCGCCGCCGCAAAAGGCAGCGCCAGCGCCGCTTCACCGCGACCCAGGGCGGCCAGCGGCTGCAGCAGCAGCACCGCCATCAAGAGGCCGCTGATCAGCCGGAGAGTCCCCTGCCAGCTCCCCTTGGGGAAGAGCATCTGCAGCAGCGAATCCAGCAGCAGCAGCAGACAGATCGCCCGCACCGCCTGCTGTAAAGCCGCCATCCGCCCACCTCCTTTCAGCGAAACATCACCAGCATATTGCCGGATAAGACCACCAGCGCCAGCGAGAAGAACAATACCAGCCCGCTGATGCCCACCACGGCAAAGAGCTGCATCAGCGCCGTGCCAAGGCTGGATAGCAGGGCGGAAAGCCGCTCATCACCGATCAGCTGCGTCAAAGCCGCCATCAGCCGCCACGCCAATGCCAGTATCAGCAGCCGCAAGGCCGGCAGCGCGCAGACCAGCAGTATCGCCAGCGCCGCCACCACGCCCACCGCATTTTTCAGCAGCAGCAGCGTGGAGAGCACGCTGTCCAGCGCATCGGCGAGGGTGCGGCCGATGAAGGGGATGAAGGCGCCGCTGGCCGTTTTGGCAGCGCGGAAAGCCAGCCCGTCTGCCGCCGCCCCGGCCACGCCGGCCAGCCCCAATACGGCAAGGAACAGCGTGGTGCAGATGCCGAGCAGGCCAAGCCCCGCATCTCTCAAGAGGCCCGCCAGCTTCTGCGCCCTGAGCTGCGGCGATATCTGCCCCACCAGCTGCAGCAGCGCCGCGCCGTAGATGAGCGGGAATACCAGCGTGGCCAGCAGCTGGGCGAAGGCGGAGAGCATCTGCAGCATCAGCGGATCGAGCAGCGCCACCGTGGTCACGCCGCCCAGCGATGCCAGCAGCAGCATCAGCACCGGCAGCAGTGCGCCGAAGAGATCGGCCAGCGACTGCACCGCCTGCTGCGCCAGCTGCATCGCCCCGCCGAAGCTGTCCGCCGCCAGTTGCAGCAGCAGCAGGAAGACTGCCCAGCCCGCCACCTGCGCCACCTGCCCGCCGGTCGCATCCGCAAGCAGGCTCAGCAGCAGCGAGAGCAGCGCCAACGCCAGCAGCTGTGCCAGCAGCCCGCGCACCTGTGCCAGCTCCGCCCCGATCAACCGCGGCAGCGCCTGCCATAGCTCATGAAAGCTGCCCGCTTCCCCGCGCAGCAGCGCTTGCAGCAGCGGCAGCAGCCGCACCTCCAGCCCCTGCGCCGCCAGGTCGCTCTCCAGCTGCTGCAAATAGACGGTGAAGGCCTGCCAATCGCCATCTGCCTGCAATTGCAGCAGCGCCTCCGCAGTCAGATCCACCGCCTCTGCCTCCGCCGCATAGGCCGCCGGGCAGAGCAGCCACAGCAGCGCCAGCAGCGCGAGCGGCGCGATCAGCCGCTTCACAGCAGCCCCGCCACGGTGGCGGTGACGGCAGCCAAGAGCGGCAGGGCCAGCAGCAGCACCGAGAGCTTGCCCGCCAGCTGTACTTTTAAGGCCAGCGCCCCCTGTGCGGCATCGCGGCACAGCTCGGCGGTAAATTCCGCTAAGTAGGCGATGCCGATACACTTCAGCACCAGCGTGAAGTAGTAGCCCTCCAGCCCGCAATCGGCGGCAAAGGCGCGGAAGGCGGCAAAGAGCAGCTGCAAATGCGGCAATATCCGCAGCAGTATCAGCGCGCCGCCCGCCAAGGCCGCCAGCAGCGCCAGCGCGGCGAGGCGGCTCTCGCGCAGAAAGAGGCAGCTGAAGGCGGTGATCAGCGCCACAGCGCAGCAAAAGAGCATCTCTTTTTCCATATGCGCCTCCTAATACATGCCAAATACCGACTGCACGCCCTCGAAGAGGGCTTCTATCACCGGCAGCACCTTCAGCAGCGCGATAGCCAGCCCCACCACCAGCGTCAGGTACGCATATTCGTCGCGCCCCGCCTGCTTCAAGAAGGTGTGCAGCACCGTCACCGCTATCGCCAGCGCCAGCAGAAAAAAGATGATCGAGATATCTTCCATAGCTCCTCCCCACCCCGCTTTTACCAGAATATCAGCACCAGCAGCAGCCCCAGCGACCAGCCGAGGTGCAGCGTGATGCGCCGCTTTTGCAGGCAGATCTGCCGCTCCTCGCCCCGCGCCGCTTCCAGCCGCTGCCGCGCCGCCGTGAGTGCCGCCAGCTGCTCCGCAAGGTCGCTGCGCCCCAGCGCCGCCGCCAGATCCTGCAGCGCCGCCACCGCCTCTGCGGGCAAATGCGGGATATAGGGCGCGACGGCGCTGCGCCACGCCTCCCCCGCGGCCCGCTCACAGCTGCCGGATGCGGCACATAGCAGCATCTCCCGCGCCGTACCCGCCGCTTCTGCGGCGATGCGGCAGGCCTGCGGCCAGGGCAGCGCACGGCAGGATATCTCCCGCTGCAGGGCGGCGAGGGCGCTGCCGATATCCTGCATCAGCTGCAGGCGCCGCTGCCGCCGTGCCACCGCCCAGGCGCCCAGCCCCCAGCCGCCCACGAGCACCAGCGCTGCGCCGAGCAGCCTCAGCATAAGCTCACCGCCTGCCCCGCCGCATCATACACCGCAGCTATCGCGCCGGGCTGCGCCGCCGAGAGCAGCACCAGCCGCCCGAAGGCCTGCGCCGCCAGCAATTCCCGCAGCACCGGGCGGCGGCACAATTCTGCCACATCGCCGCCATGCGCCGTCGCCACCACCGCCACGCCGCAGCGCGCCGCATCGGCCACCGCCTCCGCATCGGCGGGCGTGCCCAGCTCATCGCAGAGCAGCACCTGCGGCGACATCGAGCGCAGCAGCAGCTGCATCGCCTCGGCCTTGGGCGCGGCAGAGAGCACATCGCAGCGCAGACCCAGCGGCAATTGCGGCAGCCCCTGCTGCATCGCGGCGATCTCCCCGCGCTCATCGGCAATGCCCACGCGGTACCTTAAGCGGGATAGCTGCACCGCGATATCGCGCAGCAGTGTGGTCTTGCCGCCGCCGGGGGGCGAGATGAGCAGCGCCGAGCGCAGCCGCCCGCCGTCACACAGATACGGCAGCAGCGGCGCGGCACAGCCGGGCACGGCGCGGGCGATGCGGATATTGAAGCTGCTCAGCTCCCGCTGGGTGGCGATGCGCCCCGCATCCAGCACCGCATGGCCGCAGAGACCCACACGATGGCCGCCGGGCAGGGTCAGCCAGCCGCGCCGCAGCTCTTCCGCCAGCGCATACAGCGACCCTTGCGTGAGCAGATCCTGCGTGGTGCGGCACAGCTCTTGATCAAAGCATAAGGCCTGCGTAGCCGCATTCTCTTCCAGCAGCGCCCCCTGCGGTGAGAGCAGGTATTCGCCCGCGGCCAGCCGCAGCAGCACCGGCTGCCCCAGCACCAGCCGCAGCTCGCGCAGATCGCTTAAACGCTCCCCAGCCGCCAGCCACGCCGCCCGCAGCGGCGCCGCCAGATACGGCGCTATCTGCCCCAGCCACTCCGGCATCCGCTCACCTCCCGCGAATCAGCTTTGTCCCATCCTATGCGGACAAGAATTCGTTTAGAACAAGCCCCGCCAAACAAAAAAGCAGAGGCAAACACCTCTGCTGAATACTTCTTCTCTATTCACTATCACGCCATTACTACTCTCTGCTGCCAGCTACCGGCGGCGGGAGCAAGCCCCCGCCCTACATATCCGTCCCCGCCGACCTCTTCCGAGGTAAATAGCCCCGTAGGCAGGGCACGCGGCCCGCAGCCATACCGGGTTGTATTGCAAGGGCCAGCAACGCCGCGAAAACGGCTATTTATCCGTCCCCGCCGACCTCTTCCGAGGCAAATAGGCGTTTTGGCAAGGCGCAAGCCCCGCAGACATAGTGGGCCTATTTCAAGGGGCGGCAACACAGCCAAAACGCCTATTTGTCCGGAACAAACAAAAAAGCTGCCCCGTTTCCGGGGCAGCTTTAGCACAATCCTAAAGGATTATTCTTCTACCTCTACTTCCACTTCCTCTTCTTCTTCACCATTGATGAAAACAACGGCGTCGCAGACGGGGCAGAGAACTTCGATCAGTTCTTCGGCATCGAGGATAGCGGCATCGAAGCAGACTTCTTCGTGGCAGTTGGGGCATTTGACTTCGACATAGTCTTCGTCATCGCCGCAGCAAGCAGCACATTCGCAGTCTTCGCAGCATTCGTCTTCGCAATCTTCGCAATCGGGGCCTTCGCAGCCTTCGCAATCGCAGTCGCATTCGTCTTCGTAGAGCAGTTCTTCTACGTCGGCGAGATCGGCGTCGAGTTCTTCTGCGTATTCATCAAGGTCGTCGATCTGGTCAGCCAGAGATTCGATCTGTTCCAGCATCACGGCCATAACTTTCAGCATTTCGCTGATGACTTTGCCTTCTTTGGATTCTTCCAGCTGCATACCGTCAGCCAGACCCTGCAGATAAGCTACTTTCTGTTCCAGTTCTTTCATTAGGAAAATCCTCCTTTCAAAACTGCTTTTCGGCAGCCTTTGCCTGTTTAGTGTGGACTAAATCCACCAGTGGTAACAATGGTAATACTTAGCAGCGTTCGATGTATTCGCTGGTCTTGGTGTTGACGCGGATTCTGTCGCCAACGTTGATGAAGAACGGCACGCGGATAACAGCGCCGGTTTCCAGGGTGGCAGGTTTGTTGCCGCCGGAAGCGGTGTCGCCCTTGATGCCGGGTTCGGTGTCGATAACTTCCAGTTCTACCTGACCGGGCAGGTCTACGCCGATGATCTCACCCTTGAACATGAGGATGGACAGCAGCATGTTTTCTTTCAGGAATTTGGTGTTGTCGCCCATCTGGGTCTCGGTCACCTGAACCTGCTCATAGTTTTCGGTATCCATGCAGACGAAGAAGTCGCCGTCATTGTACAGATATTCCATTTCGCGGCGGTCCAGATGTGCGGGTTCCAGCTTTTCACCGGCGTTGAAGGTGCGTTCGATAACGGCGCCGGTGCGGGAATTGCGCATTTTGGTGCGGACGAAGGCAGAGCCTTTGCCGGGTTTTACATGCTGAAAGTCTACGATAACATAAGCGTCGCCATCGATTTCGACAGAAATACCGGTTTTAAAATCGTTAGTAGAAATCACAATAAATCCCTCCGAAAAATCCTTGTTCCATGGGCGATTTTTGGCACAGACGCCTACACTTACCCATTACACCAAGTATTATATCACATAACTTAGCGATAGACAACAAAAAAGTAAGGAGAGTTTGCAACTCTCCTTACTGATTTTGCGTTTGCACTTAGCGGCGTTCGCGGATGCGGGCAGCCTTACCGGTGAGGTTGCGCAGATAGTACAGCTTAGCGCGGCGAACCTTACCATGACGCAGAACAACGATCTTTTCGATGCTGGGAGAATGTACGGGGAAAGTACGTTCTACACCAACGCCGTAAGCAACACGACGGACGGTGAAGGTTTCGCGGATGCCGCCACCCTTGATGCGGATGACTACGCCTTCGTAAACCTGTACGCGTTCACGGTTACCTTCTTTTACCTTTACGTGTACCTGTACGGTATCGCCGGAGCGCAGAGCGGGGCGATCGTCGCGGAGCTGTTCCTGTTCGATCAGGTCGATCATGTTGGTCATCAGAGTATCCTCCTTTTATTCGACGGCCGTTCATTCCCGTTCTGTCGGCAGCGGACCGGCCCAAAAATTTTCACGCGCATACACGCGCTTAAAGATTGTACCACATAAATGCCCATATTGCAAGGGGCAGATACGGGATTATTGCAGATATTTTTCACAATAGGTAGTGTTATCTTTCTCCCATCAATCTGTCCAAGATCACCGATGCGGCACTGCGAACAGACAGATGGTTGTAGCTCCCCGCGCCGTATACCGGGCGCAGACGATAGTCGGCATTATCCAGCAGCTCATCCGTCAGCCCCCAGCCGGTGCCCAGCAGCAGCAGGTAGTTACCGCCGCGCTCTTCCATGATGCGGCGCAGTTCCGCATAGCCCACCTGACCGGCCGCGCCGCCGGCAGAGGTCGCCACGGTCTGCACCGCGCCATACTCGGCTTCGATAGCGGCCACCGCCTCTTCTAAGCTGGCGGCATAGCGCGCCAGCGCCAGCGCCTGCTGTCTATCCGCATTGTAGCTGGCGGCAAAGCCCTGCTGCCAGTAGGCCAGCAGCTCTTCCATCTGCTTCTTCTGCTCTTCCTGCGGCTGGATGATATAGTAGCCCTCCGCGCCGTAGGTGCAGGCTGCGCGGGCGATATCGTGCAGGTCGAGATTGGTGAGGGAAGTCGCCACCACCTGCTTCTTCTTGTTGTAGACCGGGTAATGCACCAGCGCCACAAAGAGGCGGAAGGGCTTCACCTGCTGCGCCTTCAGCTCGGCCAGATAGGCCAGGTCGGCATCGCTGAGGACGGCGGTCTGCAGCAGGTCGGGGCGATTCTTCAGCGTGCGCTGCAGCGATTGCTTGCGCCGCCACTTCTCTATCTCCACATGGTTGCCGTTCTGCAGCACCTGCGGCACTTCCATGCCGCGGAATACCGGCGGGCGGGTGTACTGCGGGTATTCCAGCAGCGACTCGGAAAAGCTCTCATCCACCGCCGCGCGGTCATCGCCCAGCGCGCCCGGCAGCAGGCGGGTGATGCTATCGGTGATAGCCAGCGCCGGCACTTCGCCGCCCGTGAGCACGAAGTCGCCCATCGATACGATATCCGTAGCCAGCGTCTCGATCACGCGCTCGTCGATGCCCTCATAGTGACCGCAGATGATGATCACCTGCTCTTCCTGCGCCAGCTCTCTCGCCAGCGCCTGGTCGTAGGGGCGGCCCTGCGGACTGGTGATCAGCACGCGCGGATGCGCCGCCACCGTCACATCCTCCACGGCGGCAAACAGCGGCTCCGGCTTCATCACCATGCCCGCGCCGCCGCCATAGAGGCGGTCATCGGTAGTCTGGTGCTTATCGGTAGTATAATCGCGGATATTGGTCACGCGGATATCCACCACGCCCTTGGCCCGCGCGCGCTTGATGATGCTCTCATCCAGCGGCGTGAACATGGCGGGGAACAGCGTGAGTATATCGATACGCATCGCTCAGTCCTCCAGGCCGTCCGGCAGCTCTACCTGCATGATGCCAGCATCCAGATCCACGCCCATGATGACGTGCTTCAGGGCCGGCACCAGCAGTTCTTTGCCGTTTGCCATTTTTACTACATATATATCATTGGCGGAATAGGCTAAGATATCCACGATCTTGCCCAATACGCGCTCGCCTTCTTTCATCGTCAGACCGAGCAGCTGGTAGTAATAGTAGCTGCCCTCCGGCAGCGGCTCTACCATGTCTTCGGTAACAAAAAGCTCCACGCCGCGCAGCGCCTCGGCGCCATTGCGGTCGGTCACTTCTTCAAAGCGCACCAGCAGGCGGTCCGGCATCTGCTGGGCAGAAAGTACGGTATAACGGCTGCCCTTGGCGTCGAAGACCACGCTGCCTTTTTTGAAGCGATTGGGGTTATCGCTGTGGCAGATCATTTTCATCGCGCCATTCAAGCCGTGGGGCGTGGTGAGCTTGCCCACCAGGATCAGTTCGCTCTTTTTATCGCTCATCACATACTCCTTGCAAATGCAAAAGCGGCGGCGGGTTTGAGGCCCGCCCCCGCTGAGTTCAATCGCAATATCAGTCAATATCCAGATTGCACTTTTTGCCTTCTTTGGCCGCGGCGGATTTGAGTACCACGCGCATGGCCTTGGCAATGCGGCCCTGCTTGCCGATGACCTTGCCCATATCGTCCGGAGCGACGGTGAGGGACAGCTGTACGCCATCTTCGCCCATCTCTTCGGTAACGGTAACGGCATCCGGGTCGGTGACCAGGGCTTTTGCCATGTGTTCTACCAATTCTTTCATCTTAAGTCCTCCAAAACTTGCAGCAATTATTTAACGCCGGCTTTTTTGAAGAGGGCCTTAACGGTTTCAGATACTTCAGCACCGGTGGAGATCCAATGTTCGGCGCGTTCTACGTCGATATGGATGTTAGCCGGATCCTTGCTGGGATCATAGTAACCGATTTCTTCGATGAAGCGGCCATCGCGGGGATAGCGGGAATCAGCTACGACTACACGGTAGAAAGGAGCTTTTTTGGCGCCCATTCTTTTCAGTCTGATCTTAGTTGCCATGGGTAAGATTCACCTCCTTGAAAAAATTAACCTATATATTTGCAAATGTAAAAATAATTACACGCAAAGCGGATTAAAAACCGGGGAAACCGCCGCCGAAACCACCCATGCCGGGGAAGCCGCCCATGCCGCCGCCCATACCCGGGAAGCCGCCACGCTTCTTCTTGCCCTTCTTGGGAGATTTGCTGCCTTTGCCGTTTTGGGCATTGGTCAGCTGCTTGATCATCTTCTGCATCTGCTCGTGGTTTTTAAGCAGGCGGTTCACATCCTGCACCTGGCGGCCGCAGCCCTTGGCGATGCGGCGCTTGCGCGAAGCATTGATGATCTCGGGGTGTTCGCGTTCCTCGCGGGTCATCGACTGGATGACGGATTCGATAGCCACGATCTGCTTATCGTCCACATCCACGTCTTTAAGCTGCTTGCTCATGCCGCCGGGCAGCATCGAAAGCATCTCTTTCATACCGCCCATCTTACGCATCTGCTGCAGCTGATCCAGATAATCGTCCAGCGTGAAGCGGTTTTTACGCAGTTTCTGCTCCAGCTCCAGCGCTTTCTTTTCGTCTACGGTGCTCTGCACCTTTTCGATCATCGTCAGCACGTCGCCCATGCCGAGGATGCGGGATGCCATACGGTCCGGGTAGAAGGGCTCCAGCGCTTCCAGCTTTTCACCCTGACCGACGAACTTGATCGGGCAGCCGGTGACGGCTTTGACGGAGAGCGCGGCGCCGCCGCGGGTATCGCCGTCCATCTTGGTCATCACGATGCCGGTGACGGCGATGCGCTGATGGAAGGTGGCGGCTACGTTTACCGCTTCCTGACCGAGCATGGCGTCTACGACCAGCAGCACTTCCGTGGGATTGACGGCGGCGCGGATATCTTCCAGCTCCGTCATCAGCTGCTCGTCCACCTGCAGGCGGCCGGCGGTATCGATGATCAGGTAATCGTTGCCGTAGCGCTTGGCGTGGGCCACGGCCTGCTTGGCGATCTCTACCGGGCTGACCTTATCGCCCAAAGAGAAAACGGGCAGGCCGGTCTTTTCGCCTAATACTTCCAGCTGCTTGATAGCGGCGGGGCGATAGATATCGGCCGCAGCCAGCAGCGGGCGTTTGCCTTTATTCTTCAGGTGCAGGGCGATCTTGCCGGCAGAGGTGGTCTTACCGGAACCCTGCAGGCCGACCATCATGATGACGGTGGGCGGGGCGGAGCTGACGCTCAGCTTGGCCTGGCCGCCGCCCATCAGGGCGATCAGCTCTTCGTTGACGATCTTCACCACCTGCTGGCCGGGAGTCAGGCTTTCCAGTACTTCCGAGCCGATGGCGCGCTCTTTTACCGCGGCGACGAAGTCTTTGGCTACTTTGTAGCTGACGTCTGCTTCCAGCAGGGCCAGACGCACTTCGCGCAGCGCCGCATTGACGTCGTCTTCGGAAAGGCGGCCTTTGCCTTTGAGGCGGCCAAAAATCTCTTGCAGTTTATCGGATAAGGCAGAAGCCATTATTCGCACTCCTTAAATTCTTTCCACCGCGATTCGTATTCCGCCCAGAGAAAATCGCTGGGGTCGCGGCGCAAAATTTCTGCCACACGCTCTACCTCTGCCGCCTTTTGCTGGCGTTTCAGGTGCAGGGCGATCAGGCCGAGTTTTTCTTCATAGTGCAGCAGCAGCTGTTCACTGCGGCGGATCAGGTCGTGAGCGGCCTGACGGGTGCAGTCGGTAAGGCGGGCGATCTCGCCCAAAGAGAGGTCTTCTTCATAGGAAAGGCGCAGCGCCTGCTGCTGCTTATCGGTGAGCAGCTGGCCGTAAAAATCGAACAGCAGGCCGAAACCGATGATCTTTTCTATGAGCACTTTTTCTTTATCCGCGCTTTTAGCGGCATCCGTCATTTTTCACCACTCCGATCATGCCTTGCCATTATATAAGATAAACCGAGCCGTGTCAAGTATTTTTTCTTGACAGAACTGCTGATAAAACCACTATATTTCGTAGTCACACCCGCCCCGCTCCCCCGCCCTGCCGCTGACAGCAAAAAACAGCCCCCTGTAAGCAAGGGGGCTGTCTATGTTACTTACACTATAATCGCCATGCTCTTCCGAGGCAACACAGCCAAAACGGCTATTTGTCCGGAACTTACTTAGAATAGCAAAGACGCATCGCCGCTTCGTTGGCTTCGTACATTACACGTTCTTCGTCAAGGGTAAGTACCTGACGGTCGCGCATGATGATCTTGCCGTCGCAGATGACGGAGGCTACGTCTTTGCCGCTGGCGGCGTAGACGAGGTGGGAGATCATATCGTGGCGGGGGAAGAAATGCGGCTGGTCGGTATCGATGAGGATGATATCCGCCTTGGCGCCCTCGCGCAGCACGCCGAGTTCAGAGAGAGCCAGCGCCTTGGCGCCGTTGACGGTAGCCAGCTGCAGCGCCGTGCCGGCCGGAACAGCCAGCGGGTCAAGATCGCGCACCTTGGCCACGAGGCAGGCGGTACGCAGCTCTTCAAACATATCGATGTTGTTGTTGGAGCAGACGCTGTCCGTGCCCACAGCCACATTGATGCCGGCATCCAGCAGCTTCTTCACCGGGGCGATGCCGCTGGCCAGCTTGAGGTTGCTGACCGGGTTGCTGGCTACGGAGAAATCGTAATCCTTGAGGTATTCGATATCCTCATCATGCAGCCACACGCCATGCGCCGCCAGCACCTTGTTGCCGCGGAAGAAATCGCAGCGGCGCAGGAATTCCACCGGCGTGCAGCCGTATTTTTCCTTGATCTGGCGCTCTTCGTCCTGCGTTTCGCACAGGTGGATGTGGATGGGGATGCCGCTTTCGCGGGCGACTTCTGCCTGAGCGGTGAGGAATTCTTCGCTGCAGGTATAGGGCGCATGCGGGCCAAACATCATGGTGATACGGTCGGTGGTGGGCTTATAATTCAGCGCAAAGGCAGTCTGGATGCGCTCTGCCGGGGAGAAGTTCATGCCCTGGCTGATGGAGGCGCGGATGCCGCCCTCTTCTACCGCCTGCGCCAGCTTGTCGCAGAAGAAGTACATATCGGCAAAGGCGGTGGTGCCGGTTTTGATCATTTCCAGCACAGCAAGGCGGCCGCCCAGCAGCACATCATTTTCCACCAATCTCTCTTCGGTGGGGAAGATGCGGTCGTGCAGCCAGCTCATCAGCTCCATATCGTCGCCGAAGCCGCGCATCAGGCTCATGCCGGCATGGCCGTGGGCATTGATCAGGCCCGGCATGGCGAGGCGATGGCTGCCGTCCAGCACTTCATCATACTCCGCCTCCGGCGCACTGCCGATAAGGGTGATGCGGCCGTCCTCTACCACGATATCGGCGGTAAAAGGCGCTTTCAGCTGGCCGTTTTCGGTTTCCATGGTCAGTACGTTTACATTTTTGATCAAAATAGACATAGCAATTCCTCCCAATGTCTTAATTTGTCTTATTTATTCAGCCAGTTTTGCAGCGGCTTGGCCAGCGCATTGCGGCAGCTGCAGTTATCCGGCGGCAGCTCGTAGGCCCACACCGGCAGCAGGCGCTCGATATCCGCCTGCGCCTCGGCCATCACGCCGTCGATGTCTTCCGCGACGAGGCCGCTCTTCACGCCCGCCGCATAGTTGGCGATGACGGCAAGCGAGTTGAGGCAGATGCCCGCCTCGCGCAGCAGCGGCGCTTCCGGCACGCCGGTCATACCCACCACATCCGCACCCCAATTGCGGAATGCGCGGATCTCTGCCGGGGTCTCGAAGCGCGGGCCCTGCGTGCAGATGTAGCAGGCCTTTTCTTCTACCGGCAGCTGCAAACGCTTAGCCGCACGCAGCAGCGCGGCCGAAGCTACCGGGCAGTAGGGCGCGCTCATATCCGTATGCACCACCGCTCCCGCAGCAGAAAAGCTGCTCTCGCGGCCGCTGGTCATATCGATGAACTGATCGAGCACCGCCATGGTGCCGGGCGCCCACTCTTCGCGGATGCCGCCCACGCAGCAGACGGAGAAGGCGGCACGCACGCCCAAATAGGCCAGCGCGGCGGCATTGGCGCGGTAATTGATGAGGTGCGGCGGCAGCTTGTGCTCCCGCCCGTGGCGCGGCAGAAAGTAGCAGGCCTCGCCGCCCAGGCAGCCCTCGTAGACCACCGCTTCGCCCCACGGCGTGGCGATCACCTGCTGCTCTGCGCCCCTGAACGGCGCGAGATCATACATACCCGTGCCGGAAATGACAGCTAATACCATCAGGCATCCTCCCCTGCTTCACGGTCCAGCAGCGCGGTGACGAATTCTTCTGCCACGAAGGGACGCAGGTCTTCGATGCCTTCGCCCACGCCGATGCGCTTCACCGGCAGCTTGCTCTCGTAGACGATGCCGAAGACAGCGCCGCCCTTGGCGGTGCCGTCCAGCTTGGTGAGGATGAGGCCGGTCAGCGGCACGGCTTCACCGAACAGCTTGGCCTGAGAGAGCGCATTCTGACCCGTGCCGGCATCTAAGACCAGCAGGTTTTCGCGGTTGGCATCCGGCGCTTCGCGGTCGATGATGCGGCCGATTTTAGAGAGCTCGTTCATCAGGTTGCTCTTATTCTGCAGACGACCGGCGGTATCGACGATGAGGATATCCGCCTCGCGCGCCTTGGCCGCCTGAATACCGTCGAACACCACGGCGGCGGGGTCTGCGCCCTCGGCCTGGCGGATGATCGGCACACCGGCGCGCTCTGCCCACATGGCCAGCTGCTCCGGCGCGGCGGCGCGGAAGGTATCTGCCGCAGCGAGGATCACGCTGTAACCCTGCTGCTTGTAGAAAGAGGCCAGCTTGCCGATAGTGGTGGTCTTGCCGGCGCCGTTGACGCCGGTGAAGAGCAGCACATTCAGCTTGCCCTTTTCGATGCTGATCTCGCTGTCGCCCACTTCGGTCAGGGTGGCGGTCAGCTCTTCGGTGAGCGCCTGCCACAGATCGGCACGCTCTTTCACCTTGTCGCGCTTGGCACGCTCGCGCAGCTGGTCACAGATACGCAGCGAGCACTGCACGCCCACATCGGCGCAGATCAGCGTTTCTTCCAGCTCTTCAAAAAATTCTTCATCTACACGGCCGGTAAAAACGGCAGTCAGCGTGCCCAGCAGGCCGCCGCGCGTTTTGCCCAGTCCCTTGGTGATACTGCTAAAAAATCCCATATCTGCACTCCTTTATTCAGCATTAACGGCGTCTTTCAGGCGCATGGAAACGATTTTCGATACGCCCTCTTCTTCCATGGTCACGCCCCAGAGAGCCGAGGCGGCTTCCATAGTAGACTGGCGGTGAGTGATCATGATGAACTGAGTCTTATCGGAAAGCTCCTGCAGATAGGCGCAGAAGCGGTCGATATTGGCTTCATCCAGCGCCGCATCCACTTCGTCCATGATGCAAAACGGCATGGTGCGCACGGCCAGCATGGCAAACATCAGCGCCATACCGATCAGCGACTTTTCGCCGCCGGACAGCAGGTTGTAGTTGGATACCTTTTTGCCCGGCAGGGTGACGGCGAGATCGACGCCCGTTTCCAGGATATTCTGCGGGTCGGAGAGCACCAGCGCCGCGCTGCCGCCGCCGAACAGACGGCGGAACGATTCGTTGAACGCGGCAGAGAGCGCCTCGAAGGCCTCTTTGAAGCGGCCGGTCATGATGCCGTCCATCTCTTTGATCACGGTGCCCAGCTGCTCTTTGGCAGCAAGCAGGTCATCGCGCTGCGTGGTGAGGAAGCTGAAGCGCTCGCTCACTTCCGCATATTCCTCGATAGCGCCCACATTGACATTGCCCAGCGCCTCGATCTGGCGGCGCAGATCGCGCAGGCGGCTTTCCATATCGCGGCGGGCGGCCTGCGGCAGCTCCAGCAGCTTCGCTTCGGCGAAGGTCATGGTGAACTTATCGGCGAGCTTGGCCTCTTCGTTTTCCCAGTCGGCTACCCAGCGCGTTTTCAGCAGCTCGACTTTGTGGATGCTCTTG
>JAFXLH010000080.1 GCA_017531315.1 Bacillota bacterium | reverse complement strand
TCGCCAAGAGCTTTGCCCGCATCCACGCTGCCAACCTGATCAATGCCGGCATCCTGCCGCTCACTTTTGCTGATGTGGCGGATTACGATGCGCTGGCTCAGGGCTGCAAGCTGCGCCTTGACGGCATTGAAGCGGGCATGAAGAGCGGCGAGATCGGCGTGACCGATATGGCAAGCGGCCATAGCTTCAAGGCCATCTGCAATCTTACCGAACGCCAGCAGGCCATCATTATGGCAGGCGGCTTACTTAATTACACCAAGGAGGGCGGAAAATGAGAGAAGTAGATATCGCCTGCGAAAAATTCCGTGTCTTGCTGGAAGAACAGCTGCAGCGTATTGCTGCTATCAATAGCGAAAAAACCGATTTTACCACCAAGGAAGTCGTCACTATCGGCATTATCGACGGCGACGGCATTGGCCCGATCATCATGTCGCAGGCCGTGCGCGTGCTGGAAAAGCTGCTGGCGGATGAGATCGCAGCCGGTAAGATCGTGCTGAAGCATATCGAAGGGCTGACCATCGAAAACCGACTGGCACTCAATCAGCCCGTTCCCACTGACGTACTGGCCGAGATCAAGACCTGCGATGTATTGCTGAAAGGTCCCACCACCACGCCGATGGGCGGCACTATGGAAAGCGCCAATGTCACCCTGCGCCGCGAGCTGGACCTGTATGCCAATATCCGCCCCGTATCCATCCCGGAAAAGAATATCGATTGGATGTTCTACCGCGAAAACACCGAGGGCGAATATGTGCTGGGCAGCCGCGGGGTAGAGCTGCCGGGTATGGCGGTCGACTTTAAGGTTACCACCGATGTCGGCACCCGCCGCATTGCCCGCGCCGCCTTTGATTATGCGCGCAATAATGGCAAGACCCGCCTCTCCATCGTCACCAAGGCCAATATCATGAAGAAGACCGACGGCAAATTCACCGCCATCTGCCACGAAGTTGCCAAGGACTACCCGGACATCAGCGTGGATGACTGGTATATCGACATCATGACCGCCAATCTGGTCAATGAAGCCATCCGCGATCAGTTCCAGGTGGTACTGCTGCCCAATCTCTCCGGCGATATCATCACCGACGAGGCCGCGCAGATCCAGGGCGGCGTGGGCACGGCCGGCAGCGCCAATATCGGCGACCGCTTCGCTATGTTCGAAGCCATCCACGGTTCGGCGCCGCGCCTCATCGAGCAGGGTCTGGCCGACTACGCCAATCCGTCCAGCATCATGAAGGCCGAGGCGATGCTGCTGCGTCATATCTGCCGCACCGCCGCTGCCGAAAAGCTGGAAAGCGCGCTGGATACCTGCACGCTCAAAGTTACCGGCGACCGCGATGGCGCCACCTGTGCAGCCTTTGCCGATGCCATCATGGCACTGATTTAGTATTCCGAGAGCCACAGTATTTACTGTGGCTCTTTTCATGCATTTTGCTATTGTGCTTTCGTTGACAAAAATATATAATTATATTTAGATGATGCGGTTTTTATGCTCATCTGTAATAGTATATCCGGTGATCAGAACAAAAGGAGGCAACAACATGACGACTGAACTGGTTCAGGCCTTGAAAGAAAAGGCCGTGCAGATCCGCAAGGATATGTACGTAACCACCCAAAAAATCGGCTACGCCCATTTAGGCGGCGGTATGTCGATGGCTGATGTAGCTGTAGCCCTGTATTACGATTACCTTAATTTTGACCCCCAGAATCCGAAAGATCCGGATCGTGACCGTTTCGTACTCTCCAAGGGTCACTGCGCTCATGTGCTCTACAACATCTTTGTAGACAAGGGCATGTATACCAAAGAAGAGCTGTGGAGCGAATACAACCAGATCAACGGCCGCTTCGGTATGCATCCCAACTATCATTACCTGAAAGGCTTCGAAGCTTCCACCGGTTCTCTGGGCCATGGCCTCTCCATTGCCCTCGGTATGGCTTATGCCGCCCGTCTGGACAAGAAAAACTACCAGATTATCTGCATGACCGGCGACGGCGAAATTCAGGAAGGCTCCATCTGGGAAGCTCTGATGGCTGCCGGTCACTGGGGCATGGGCAACCTGCGCCTGATCATCGACTACAATAAGAACGGTGCTACCGGTGCGGTCAAAGACGAAATGGATCTGGAACCGCTGGCAGATAAGCTCAGAGCCTTTAAGTGGGATGTAGTAGAAATGGACGGTCACGATATGGAAGATATCGTCAAGACTCTCCATGCGCTGCCGCCAGTAGATTCTCAGACTCCCTCCAAGCCTATTGCCATCATCTCTCACACCATTAAGGGTAAGACCATGCTGGGCGGCATTGAAGGCACTGCTTTCAGCCATATCGGCATGATCCCCAGCGATGAAGCGCTGCAGGCTCATTTCGCTTCCGTAGACGCTGCGGAACAGAAATAAGGAAGGAGGATAATAAAATGACTGAACGCATTACTTTTACTGAAGAACTTATTCCCGGCCATCTTACCGTCCTTTCTTTCTCTGCTCGTGAAATGTATATCGAAAAGATGGGCGAACTGTTTGAAAAGCACGAAGATT
>JAFXLH010000005.1 GCA_017531315.1 Bacillota bacterium | reverse complement strand
CGGTCATCGTCACCGTGCTGCTGATCATCGCCATCACCGGCATCTCTGTGGAGCTGCTCACCGCAGGCAGTTTCGGCGTATTCGGCGCGGCAGGCGTGCTGGCGCTGCTGCTCTATTTTTCCGGCAGCTACTTTAGTGGCAGTCTCTCGCTGGTGGCGCTGGCGTTGCTGGCGGCCGGGGTGCTGCTGGTGGCAGCCGAGCTGTTCGTCTTCCCCGGCTTTGGCGTCAGCGGCGTGCTCGGCATCGTCGCTTTTATCGCCGCGCTGATCGTCGCTTCCCCCAGTCCCGCCTTTGCTGTATGGTCGGTCATCGCCGCCTGCGCCTTCTCGCTGCTGCTGCTGTGGCTGCTGCTGCGTAATCGCCAGACGCGCGGCGTGGTGGGCAAGCTGGTGCTGTTCCACCGGCAGGAGGCAGATGGCGGCTACAATTCCGCCGCAGCCGAGCTGCAGTCGCTGCTGGGTAAAAGCGGCGTGGCGCTGACCACCCTGCGTCCCTCCGGCACCGCCGAGATCGACGGCCAGCGGGTAGACGTGGTGAGCGAGGACGCCTATATCGCATCCGGCGCACCCATCCGCGTGATAAAAGTGGAAGGCTTCCGCGTGGTGGTGGCGGCAGATGTGCAGCCTTAAGTTTAATAAGCCCTGCATCGGGGCATAATTTTCGTGTAAAATAAGGAGGTATCTTATGGGCTTTTCTACCGGTTCTTTCATTGGCGGCATGATCCTTTTGATGGTCGCTATCCTCTTCTTGCTGATCCTCTTCAGCTTTGTACCGCTGGGGCTGTGGATCTCCGCGCTGGCCGCCGGCGCTAAAGTGGGTGTATTCGATCTGATCGGTATGCGTCTGCGCCGTGTCTCCCCGGCCAAGATCGTCAATCCGCTGATCAAGGCGGAAAAGGCCGGCCTCGCCGTGCCTGTCTCCAAGCTGGAAGCGCATTATCTGGCCGGCGGTAATGTCGACCGCGTGGTCAATGCGCTGATCGCCGCCGAACGCGCCAATATCCCGCTTAGCTTCGAGCGTGCCGCCGCCATCGACCTGGCCGGCCGTAATGTGCTGGAAGCAGTGCAGATGAGCGTTAACCCCAAGGTCATCGAGACCCCGGTGGTCGCGGCGATGGCCATCAACGGCATCGAGCTGAAGGCCAAGGCCAAGGTCACCGTGCGTGCCAATATCGACCGTCTGGTGGGCGGCGCCGGTGAAGAGACGATCATCGCCCGCGTCGGCGAAGGTATCGTCACCACCGTCGGCTCTTCGGAAACGCATAAAGACGTGCTGGAAAATCCCGACCGCATCTCCAAGACCGTTCTTTCCAAGGGTCTGGATGCCGGTACGGCCTTCGAGATCCTCTCTATCGATATCGCCGATATCGACGTGGGCCGCAATATCGGCGCTGCGCTGATGACCGACCAGGCCGAAGCCGACAAGCGCATCGCGCAGGCCAAGGCGGAAGAACGCCGCGCCATGGCCGTGGCTCAGGAACAGGAAATGATGGCAGCCGTGCAGGAAATGCGCGCCAAAGTGGTGGAAGCGGAAGCCGAAGTGCCCAAGGCCATGGCAGATGCGCTGCGCAGCGGCCATCTGGGCGTGATGGACTACTATCAGATGATGAATGTAGCTTCCGATACCAAAATGCGCGAAAGCATTGCCGGCACGCAGAGCGGCACCGCCCCGGTGGACGAACAGTAAGCTGCCTTTTTAGTGAGGAACGCCTATGGATGGAATTCTCATTTGGATATTCATACTGATCGCCAGCGGCATCTTCGATAAGGACCGCAAGCAGAAAAAGGCGGCCAAACAGCAGCGCCGCATCGACGAGCAGCGGGAAAAGATGCAGCGCTATCAGCAGCAGCACGAAGCGCAGGAAACTGTGTCCGAGCTGGATGCCGCCGAGCGCCGCGCCCGCCTGCAGGAGCTGCGCCGCCGCGCCGCCGCCCGCCGCGCCGCCGAGGAGCGGGAGCAGGCTGCGCCCCAGCCGCTGCAGCAGACCATCCGCTTCGATGCGCCGGCTGCCGAAGGGCCGCAGGAAGAGTGCTACGGCGCGGAAGAGCGCCATTCGCCGCTGGTGCATCGCCCCGCGCCCACCAGCCAGCCGCGCCCGGTGATGCCGCGCCCGCAGCATCAGCACGGCCCGCGCCCGCAGAGTGCGCCGCAGCCGCTGCAGTCTGCCACGCTGGCCGCAGCGCTCTCCGACCCCGAGCAGCTGCGCCAGGCGGTGATACTGAGCGAGGTATTGGGCCCGCCGAAGGCATTGAGGAAAAGAAAATCTATGTAGAGAAAAGCCCCCGAGTATTCGGGGGCTTTTTATCGCGTCCGCGATAAACAGCCGTTTTGGCGGTGTTGCCGGGCCTTGCCAAAAGCGGCTTTTATGCGGAGATGAATGAGGGGTTCGGGGGCTTTTTTATCTGCGTTTCGCATACCCATAAGGGAAGACTACTCTGTTCCGGAGGTACTTATGGGAGAATTGCTGAACAGACTGAGCCGCGCGGCGGATCTGCCGGAAGAGATACTGGCGCGGCTTTCGCAGGTGGTGCTGCTGGGGGACGCCATCCTCACCGCCGAGGGGCAT
>JAFXLH010000079.1 GCA_017531315.1 Bacillota bacterium | reverse complement strand
GACGCCGACCAGGCCTACTGGAACAGCGCCACCGAAGGCACCGGCTGCGTGGTCGCCAAGCAGAAGAACTACCACATCGCCAAGCCGTTCGACCCCACCTATGAATGCCGCAGCGAAATGTGCCTGCTGATGGAAGAAGCCGGCATCCCCATCAAGTATCATCACCCGGAAGTCGGTGCTGCCGGTCAGTTTGAGATCGAGCCGCATTTGGGCGAAATGAGCAAGATGGCCGATGCTACGATGAATATCAAGTACATCATCCAGAACACCGCCCGCAAGTACGGCCTCACCGCCACCCTGATGCCCAAGCCCGTCTATGGCGAAGCCGGCAACGGTATGCACGTACATATGCTGCTGCTCAAAGATGATCAGCCCGTCTTCTCCGACGATAACGGCTACTCCCACCTGAGCAAAGAGGCTCACTGGTTCATGGGCGGCTTGCTGAAGCACATCAACTCCCTGTGCGCCATCACCAACCCCAGCACCAACTCCTTCAAGCGCCTGGTCCCCGGCTTCGAAGCGCCGGTAACTGTGGGCTATGCTACCTCTAACCGCAGCGCCGTCATCCGCATCCCCGCCTATGCCAAGACCCCCAAGATGCGCCGCTTCGAGCTGCGTAACCCCGATGCCACCTGCAACCCCTACTTCTGCTATGCCGCCATCCTGATGGCCGGCCTCGATGGCATCAAGAATCAGATCGATCCGCATGAAAACGGCTGGGGCCCCTACGACTGCAACCTCTTCCACCTGCCGGAAGAAGAAAAAGCCAAGCTCTCCAGCCTGCCCACCTGCCTGGAAGATGCTCTGGATGCGCTGGAAGCCGACCATGACTACCTGACTGCCGGCGGCGTATTCCCCATCGAGCTGATCCAGAACTTCATCAAGAACAAACGCGCCGAAGTTGCCGAGCTCTCCAAGATCCCGCACCCGGCCGAATTCGAACGCTACTACAATATGTAAGCTGCACGCGAAAGCTGCACACGAAAGCCCCGTCCAAGCGACGGGGCTTTTTTGTTTGGGGGGTGGGGAGCGGCATACGCAGCGCACCCGGAACCCCTCAGTCAGCCGCTAAAGCGTCTGCCAGCTCCCCTTAAAAGGGGAGCCAAGGAGGGGGCGGCTACTACCCCTTGGCTCTCCCTCTGGGAGAGCTGTCACCGTAGGGGGCGGGCGAGCATTGCTCGCCCCTACAAGTACGGAGTTTCATATATGATCGTAGGGGCGACCATTGGTCGCCCGCCGGGCTGGGGCGATTGTGGTGGGCGATTCGTGAATCGCCCCTACGGATTTCTCGCTATCACCCAAAAAACAAAACCCTCCTCGTATTGAGGAGGGTTTCGCATCCTGTGGTTTAGTTTTCGTAGAAGAAGCTGCCGGTCAGCGGGTCGTAGATATTTACTACGCGGCCGTTTTCCACTTCGGCTACGCCCAGATGGGTGTAGTCCGGCGTGCCGCCGATATAGGGCTGCAGCAGCACATAGTAGTGGGCGGCATCCACCGGTACTTTGGCTGCGGCCTGCAGCTTATCCAGCTGGTCGGTATTGCTGAGCAGCTCGCCTTCCAGCATCACGCGGGAAAAGGGCAGCAGGCTGTAGCTGTTGTCTGCGTCCGCGCCGCCGCCGTACAGGGTGATGCTGCCGCCTTCTGCCACGGCATAAAGCGGGCTGGGGGTGGCGGTGTAGTCGGTGACGATGGCGGCAGAGGCGTCATCGATGTAGTAGACATAGCAGACGGCTGCGGCGGCGTCCTGCGTCAGCTTGCCGTCCTTATCGAAGCCGAACCAGGTGAGGATGTTGGTATCGGCGGCGGGGTAGAGGGAGTATTCATCGTGATGCACGATGCCGTGCTGCAGCTGCTCGTAGCCCTTGAACACTACCTGCGGCGCCACGCCATCGGCAACCGGCAGACCGGCGGCCACGGCAGCCCAGAGCTCGCCGCGCAGCTCCGGCGCGTAGTTATCCAGGCGCGCTTCGCCAAGATCGAGCTGATAGGTGGCCAGCTGATACTCTGCTACCGGCAGCAGCGGGTCGCTGTCCTTCATCGGCTGCAGCAGCGCGGGTACGGAGATCTCTGCGCCGCAGAGGTTGGCGGTATAGGTGACATTGTAGCGCGGGCGGCTGCCTACGTCGATGCTGCCGAGGGTCAGGTCGGCATAGTATTCGCCATTGCCGCTGATGCGCATGGTGGTGCTGGTGGTATTGGTGGCGGTGGTGGTGTGGGAGATGGGCCCGGCGAGGCGGCCGAGACTGTTTTCCGCCAGCGTGGTGGTGCAGAGCGTCTCCGTTTCGCCGCGGTTGAAGCGCAGGTAGACGGTGGCTTCCGTGCCGGTATTGCCCTCTTCATCCAGCAGCTGCAGCTGCCAGATGCCCTCCGGCAGGTAGAAGGCGGTCAGCGCCTTGTCGTAGGCCTGCTGATAGTCGCTCTTCGGCGGGGTGGCGGCCTGTCCGGCTTGTCCGGTCTGGCTGGTCTGATCGGGGTCGGCGGCCTTATCCGGCTCTCCGCCGCAGGCAGCGAGCGTGAATACCAGCATCAGGCACAGCAGCAGGGCCAGCAGTTTTTTCATCTTCATATCATATACCTCCTTTGGGGGTAGTGGTGGCGGGTCACAGCTATAAGATATCCCGCCTATGTGAACTTATTGTGATGCGCGGCGGAAAAGTAGCTGTCGCCGGGCGGGTATCTGTAAATAAGATGAAGTAACTACGCAAAAAGTTCCCGCTAAATTTGCTCTGCATCCGGCTCGGCCGGCGGGATGGTCTGGCTGAGCACGGTCAGCGCATCGCGGCGCTGCAGCGAGTAGAGCAGCGGCAGCAGCTCTTCGGCGGGCATCTCGGAGCGGCGCGGATACCAGCTGCTGAAACCGCCGATCATGCCGCTGATGATGAATTCCGCCGCGATATCGAAGCGCTGGCTCTCCGTATCCGGCAGCGAGAGCTTGCGGCGCAGCATCTCTTTTACCGCGCGCTTGAAGTGGGCGGCAAAATCCGGGTCGCCCTGGGGGCTGAGCAGTGTGTAAATATATTCGCTGCGCTGCTCGTAGGTGCCGCTTATCTGCTGCTGCAGCGGCGCCGGAATATCCGTATGCAGGTCGATGGCGGCAGAGATGATCTCCAGCTCACCGAGCAGATCTGCCTCTATCTCGGTCAGCAGCTCCTCGGTATTGGCGAAATAATCGTAGAAGACGCCGCGGTGATAGCCGGCCAGCGCGGTCACATCCTTCACCGTGACATGGCCATGCCCCTTTTGCTTATACAGCTGCCAGAAGGCGGTCTTCAGATTCTCTTTGGTAATAGCGGCGGTGCGGGATAGCGGCTTCATCGGTAAAACACTCCTTGATAATTGCAAAAAAGCGACAAATCGACATTGTTTGTACTGTCTTGTGCTGTCTGTCGGTGCTATAATTTAAACAGAGCAGTATTATATCTAAAATATACAACACGGTGTGGCATTTTTCAAGTACCCGTGGGACAAGGAGGGTATATGCGAAAGCTGAAAATCGTCGCCGATTCCGGTGCGGATCTCTATGTAATGGACGGCGTGGACTATGTATCCGTGCCGCTTACCATCAGCGCAGCGCGTGACTACGTAGATACGGCGGCGCTGGATAAGGCCGCCATGGTGGCGGATCTGGAGCTCTATAACGGCAAATCGCACACCGCCTGCCCCGCCCCGGCGGCCTGGCTGGCGGCCTGCGGCGAGGCGGAAGAGGTCTTCTGCGTCACCATCAGCCGCCATCTTTCCGGCAGCTACAATGCGGCCTGCGTGGCGGCAGAGCAGTGGCGCGCCGAGCATCCGGCGGGCAAGATATACGTGCTGGATTCGCTCTCGGTAGGGCCGGAGATGCTGATGCATGTGCAGCGCATCGCCGAGCTGGCGGCGCTGGATGTAGCTTTTGAGGATATCTGTGTAGAAATAGAGGCTTACCGCGATTATTGCGGCGTCATCTTTTCGCTGGAGAGCCTGCACAATCTGGCCAATAACGGCCGCGTCAATCCGCTGGCGGCGCGCCTTTCCGGCCTGATCGGCATCCGCGTGGTGGGCGATGGCACGGGCGGCGTGCTGAACCCCACGGACAAGCTGCGCGGCGAGAAGAAGGCGCTGCAGGGCATAGTACGCAAGATGCGCGAGATGGGCTACGATGGCCGCCGCGTGCAGATAGACCATGTGCAGAACGAAAGCGGCGCGCTGGCGCTGCAGACGCTGCTGCGCCAGGCCTGGCCGGAAGCAGAAGTGAGCATAGCCCCCTGCGGCGGCCTGTGCTGCTTTTATGCAGAAAAGGGTGGGCTGATAGTAGGCTTCGAGACCAAGGAGGCCCAGCCGGCTTAAGGGGCGTTTTGGCTGTGTTCTCGGGGCTTGCAATACGCCCGGTATGGCTGCGCCCCTGCGGCCTTGCCAAAAGCGCCCCTTAACCTCGGCTGAACGCCTGCCTGACCGAAAGTCCCCTGATTATAGGGGACTTTTCTTTTTGCCCCTTGCGGCAGGTACGGCAGAGCGCGGCGCAGAATATATGCGGATAAAAGCTATGGGCGGGCTATCCCCGCAGGAGGTGCGCATATGCAGGAGATAATACTACGCAATCTGGCTTCCATCTTCATCCGCCGCGAGGGGCAGATGCTGCTGCTGTATCGGCAGGGCAGCCGTGTGGTGGGCGATGCCTGGGTCAGCTCGGCGGGCGGGCACTTAGAGCCGGCTGAGCTGAATGCGCCGCAGACCGCGGTGCTGCGCGAGCTTATGGAAGAGCTGGGCCTTGGCGCCGATCAGCTGCGGGACTTGCGGCTGCGCTATATCACCCTGAAGCGCAAGGGCGCAGAGGTGCGCCAGCACTACTACTACTTCGCAGAGCTGCTGCCGGGCGCCGAGCCGCAGCCCTCCAGCGAGGGCATCAGCTGCTGGGTGCCGCTGGAGGAGATAGTGGCGAAAAATATGCCCTTCACCAGCCAGAAGGTAGCCGAGCATTGGCTGGCCGAGGGGCAGTATACGGAGCATCTTTATGGTGGGGTAGGGGATGGCGAGAATCTCGTCTTCACCGTGATGCCGCCGGGCGAATAGGCGTTGATCCACCTATCACCGATACAGGCGGCGGGAGACGAGCCCCCGCCCTACTATCTCCCATACATAATAAACCCCCGCGTTGTTGGCGGGGGTTTTGCTTTGTCCGTATCAGTTGAAGGTGTAGGCGCCCCAGTGGTCGCCATTTTCGTCGGCGGCCGGGCCGTGATAGGTGAGGCGGTCGATGCTTGCTTTACCGCCTGCCGGGCAGCCTGCGCGCCAATAAAAACACCCCTGCGGGATGCAGGGGTGCGGTGGTAACTGACTTATTGGGCGAAGGCGCGGTAGAGGAAGGTGATGATCTGGGCGCGGGTGCAGGTGGCATCCGGCGAGAAGGTGGTGGCGGTAGTGCCGGCGGTGACGGCGGCTTCGCGTGCCCAGTCGGCGGCCTGCGCGGTCTCGGTAGCGGCGGCGATATCGGTGAAGCCGCTCAGCGTGGTGGCGGCGGGCTTATCGGCAGCCTTCCAGATATAGGTGATGCTTTCGCCGCGGGTGCAGGGCGTGGCGGGCAGGAAGCTCTCGCCGCTGACCATGCCCTTTTCCGCCGCCCACAGCGCCGCGCCGTAGTAGTAGTCGGAGCTGCTGATATCGGCAAACGGATTGGCGATGGTGGCCTGCGGCTGCCCGGCGGCGCGCCAGAGGAAGGTGAGTATCTGGGCGCGGGTGCAGGTAGCATGCGGCGAGAAGGTGGTGGCGGAAGTGCCGGCGGTGATATTTTCACCCACCGCCCACAGCACCGGCGAGAAGAAGTAGTCGCTGGCAAGCACATCGGAGAAGATGACGCCGCTGGTGGCCGGGTCGGTCGGGATGGCGGCAAGCAGGTCAGAGAGGCGGTATTCTTCGTCGCCCAGCCAGATCTGCCAATCCATCAGCTCCAGCGAATATTCGTACTTCAGCGTTTCATCGCCGCAGGACAGCAGCAGCGTGCCGTCGCCGGTGACGATATCGCGTTCGGCGGTCATGTAGAGGTTTTCCATCAGGTGATAGTAGAGGGGCTCTTCGCTGACGAAGCCCTTGCCCGGCACATAGAGGCCCTCGCCGCGTACCAGGTAGGTATTGGGCTCGGTGCGCTCGATGCGGGTATTTTC
>JAFXLH010000078.1 GCA_017531315.1 Bacillota bacterium | reverse complement strand
TAGGTGCGATCTCGATAGAGCCGTTCAGGCGAATGATATCGATATCGCGGCCTTTGGCGGCATAATGGGCGGCGGTGATCTGCGGGAACTTGGTGGCCACGCGCAGCGTCTTGGCAGTATCGTCTTCGAAGCCGGCCTTGGTAGCCACGGCCATGCGGCAGTGGCCGATGTTCAGATCCAGCAGCTCATAGACATTCGGCGCGTATTCCAGCAGGATATCCTTGCCGGCCACGCCGATATCCGCCGCACCGCGCTCTACATAGATAGCCACATCAGAGGGCTTGACCCAGAAGAAGCTGACCTGCTTCTCTTCATTGGTGAAGATCAGCTTGCGGCTGCTCTGCTCCATTTCCGGGCAGGCATAGCCGGCGGCGGCGAGGCGCTGATATACTTTTTCTCCTAAGCGGCCTTTCGGCAGGGCGATGTTGATCATACGCGTTCCACCACCTCTCCTGCGGCATTGATGTGCAGCTGCTTGCGGCAGCGGCAGCTGAAGCCGTCGCGCTGCACCAGTACGCTGCAGCCCTCATCACGCAGCTTCTGCACCTGCTGCACCAGCTGCGGCAGGCAGCTCTCAGCTTCATAGGTGAGCAGCACATCCACTTCGTAGGGCTGCTTTTGCTGCGGCAGCAGCTCCAGCATATCGAGATATACGGCAAAGCCGATGGCGCCGCAGCTGCGACCCATTTTCTGCATCAGCTTATCGTAGCGGCCGCCGGAAAGCAGGCTGCCGGGGATGCCGTCGATATAACCGCGGAATACCAAGCCGCTATAGTAGCCCATATCGTTGACGATGGAGAAATCGACGTTGATATGCTTGCCCAGCCCGGCCTGTTCCAGCAGCGCACACAGGGCAGCCAGCTCCGACAGCGCCGCCTGATAAGCAGCATCGGCGCTCAGCGCCCGCAGCTGCGGCAGTACCTCATCCGCAGCGCCGCTGCAGGAGGCAAGGCCGGTCAGTGTGGCGGCAAAGGCGGCGGAAAGGCCCTCCGCAGCGCAGAGGCGCTGCAGGTCGTGGGAGTTTTTCTGCTCCAGATACGCCATCAGCTGCTTCTGCAGGCCCTGCGGCACGCCCTCTGCGGCAAAAAGAGCCGAAATGAGGCCCAAATGCGAAACATCCAACACATAAGCCGCGCTCAGTTTTTCTAAGCTTAAAGCGGCTAATTTCAGCACTTCGAACTGCTCGTACAAACCGATATTGCCGATGCATTCAAGGCCGCACTGCATGATCTCCTTAAAAGACTGCGAGCCTTTGGAAATGCGGTAGACATTCTCATGATAGAACAGCTTCTGCAGCGCTTCCGTGCCGCTGCTGTTTTTGATGATGGAGAGGGTCACGTCTGGCTTCAGGGCCATCAGCTTGCCCGTGGTATCGGTAAAAGTGATGATCTCCGAGGATACGAGGAAGTCCTTATTACGCAAGTACAGGTCGTATTCTTCGAACTTGCTCATCTTGTACAGCTTGTAGCCGTGCGCCTTGTAGAGTGCGCCCAGTTTATATAAGGCCCGATCTTCCGGCGATTGAAAGGCCAAGGTGAATTCCATACTGTTACCTCTTTTGTCTGATGTTTTGCACATTTTATCACTTTATCGCGATAAAGACAATAGCAAATTATAAATATTTTACAATATTAGCAAATTTCAGCTGAAAAGGCAATATAAAACAGCGACCTTAGCCGATAAAAGCCAAGGTCGCTGTGGTTTTTGCTTTATTTGGCGCGGGATTCGCAGTAGAGGCAGCGGTAAACGCGGCTTTCTGCATCTGCCAGCTTGAAGATATGCGGCAGCTCCTGCTCCGTGGTGGTGATGCAGCGCGGGTTTTTGCATTTCAGCACATTTTTCAGCTGCGTGGGCAAAGTGAGGCTGCGCTTTTCCACATTGGCGCCGTCTTTGATGATATTGACGGTGATATTGGGGTCGATGTAGCCGAGGATATCCATATCGATATCCAAATCCGCATCGATCTTGATGATGTCCTTTTTGCCGATCTTGTGGCTGTTCACGCCCTTGATCAGCGCTACCGAGCAATCCACTTCGCCAAGGCCGAGCAGGTCGAAGATCTCCATGCCCTTGCCGGCCGTGATATGATCGATAACGATGCCGTTTTTGATCTCATCGATATGCATTTATTCCACCCCCAGCATTTTCAGTATCAGCGCCATACGCATGATTTTGCCGTTCATCACCTGCTTGAAGTAGCAGGCGCGCGGGTCGTCATCGATGGCGACGCTGATTTCGTTGACACGCGGCAGCGGATGCATGATGGCGAGGTCAGCTTTAGCCGTTTCCAGCTTATCCGGCGTCAGCACATAGCTGTCTTTCAGGCGCAGGTACTCTTCTTCGTTGAAGAAGCGTTCTTTCTGCACGCGGGTCATGTAGAGGATATCCAGCTGCGGCATAGCAGAGAGCAGGTCGGCGGTTTCCGTGTATTCCCCGCTCTGCTCTTTGGCGATCTCGCCCTTGATGTAGCCGGGCAGCTTCAGTTCATCGGGAGAGATGAGCACGAAGCGGTTGTTCTCATAGCGGGAGAGCGCAGCTATCAGCGAGTGGACGGTGCGGCCGAACTTGAGGTCGCCGCAGAAGCCGACGGTCAGGTTATCGAGGCGGCCCTTTTCGCGGTAGATGGTCAGCAGGTCGGCCAG
>JAFXLH010000077.1 GCA_017531315.1 Bacillota bacterium | reverse complement strand
GCTCAATATCGGCATCGATACCGGTATCTGCGCGGTGATGGATTATTTCGAAATTTTCACCACCCGTATGCTGCTGTGCCGCCGTGCCGCCGAATTCTTCGGCCTCCACTTCAAGCTGTTGATCAACGGCGCGGCGATCATCTGAGCATCCGCTGACCCCAAGCCCTCGCTTAAGCGTGGGCTTTTCTGTTGCACACGGCGGCGGAATGTGGTAGAATCTGATAAACTTGAATGATAAACTTGAATGATGGAGAGTGCGCTATGGATATCGTGCAGAGCTTTTATGATAATATCGCCACGCAGTATGACAAGCTGTTTGCCGATTGGCAGGCCACCACGCGGGAGCAGGCGCTGATTTTGCAGCGCATCTTCGCGGCGCACGGCTATGATCAGTCGGCGCGGCTGCTCGACTGTGCTTGCGGCATCGGCACGCAGGCCATCGGCCTGGCGGCGCTGGGCTATGATGTGACCGCCTCCGATATCAGCGCGGGCGAACTGGCCGAGGCCGAGCGCCGCGCGGCCGAGAACGCGGTGGATATCCGCTTCGAGCGCGCCGATTTCTGCGCATTGGACGAAACTTTTGCCGAAAAGTTCGACCTCGTCATCTGCATGGATAATGCGCTGCCGCATATGCTCACCGCCGGGGCACTGGCCGCCGCCACCCGCAGCATCAGCGACCGGCTGGCCGATGGCGGCATGTTCGTGGCCAGCATCCGCGATTATGATGCGCTGCTGGCAGATAAGCCGCGCTATTCGCCGCCCTATATCCATAAGACGGAGCAGGGGCAGCGTGTCTCCTTCCAGACCTGGGAGTGGGAAGAGGAGCGCTACCGCCTCACCCAGTACATCATCGATGATGAGGGCGCGCTGCAGGTGAGCAAGTTCGACTGCGAGTACCGCACGGTGCGCCGCGCCGAGCTGACCGAGCTGCTGCTGGCCGCCGGCTGCCGCGAGGTGCAGTGGCTGTTCCCCGCCGAGACCGGCTTCTATCAGCCCATCGTCATCGCCAAAAAGTAAGCATTTGCTAATTCCCAGCCCCTGCTTTGGCAGGGGCTTTTTGCTGCGGTGGGGCAGGGGAGCGGTGCTTGACGATAGGTGGCGAATATGCTAAAATTCTCAAATGTGAAGTAAGATAAAAGGGGGTGAGCGGCATGGGCAAACAGCATATCGAGCGCAAGTCTTCTTTTGCGGCAGCCTTCCGCGCCGCCTTCCCCTATTCGATGCCGGTGCTGGCCGGCTTCATGGTGCTGGGCATCGCCTACGGCATCCTGATGGCGGATAAGGGCTACGGCTTCCCCTGGGCGGTGCTGATGAGCGCCGTCTGCTTCTGCGGCAGCATGCAGTTTGTCGCCATCACCCTGCTCACTACCGCCTTCGACCCGCTGGCGGCGCTGCTCTTGAGCTTCATGGTCAATGCGCGCCATCTCTTCTACGGCCTGTCGCTGATGGATAGGTACCGTGGGCAGGGCGCGCTGCGCTTCCCGCTCATCTATCTGCTTTGCGACGAGACCTTCTCCATCAACTGCAGCGTCGAGCCGCCGGAACAGGTGGATAAGGGGTATTTTTACCTCTCCATTTCGCTGCTGCATTACGGCTACTGGGTCACGGCGACGCTGATCGGCAGCCTGCTCGGCTCGCTGCTCACCTTTGATACCACGGGTATGGATTTTGCCCTGACGGCGCTGTTTGTGGTGCTGTTTATCGAGCAGATCCGCCCCAAAGAGAACCGCCTCAGCGGTTTCATCGGCCTGGCCTGCACGGTGCTGGCGCTGGTACTGTTCGGCGCCGATAATCTCGTCGTGCCGGCGATGGCGATGATACTGCTGGTGCTGGTAGTGGGGAGGAAGCGCTTATGTACCTGACTCCGCTGCAAACCATCGCCATCATGCTGGCGGTGGCGCTGGGCACGCAGGCCACGCGCTGGCTGCCCTTCCTGCTCTTCGACCGCGAGAATAAGCCGCAGCTGGTCACCTACCTTGGCCGCGTACTGCCGCCGGCGGTGATGGGCCTGCTGGTGGTGTACTGCCTGCGCAGCACGCCGCTCACCGCGCCCCGCTACGGCCTGCCGGAGCTGATCGCGCTCGTGGCCATCGCGGCGCTGCACCTGTGGCGGCGCAATATGCTGCTTTCCATCGGCGGCGGTACGGTGCTGTATATGCTGCTGGTACAGCTGGTGTTTATCTAATGCTTGACAAAACAGCACTTTTCGCGTAAGATAGTGCCAATACTGATTTTAGGCGCAGATGGAGAGCGCTTTTGCCTTGGCGATGCTCAGAGAGCCGGCGGCTGCTGAAAGCCGGACATCGCAGGCACGGGCTACTCACTCCGGAGCCGCTTCCCTGAACAGCTAAGTAGGGGAGGCCGTGAGCCGCGTTAAGGCGAATGAGGGCATGGGCGTTTACTCATGCCGAATCAGGGTGGTACCGCGTTTATCACGCCCCTGAAGAGCTATGCTCTTCGGGGGCTTTGTTTTTAGCACCGCAGAAAGGATATATGTATGAGAAAAATCGCATTTTTTGACACTTCACTGCGTGACGGCGAGCAGACGCCCGGCATTAACCTGAACGGTAAGGAAAAGCTGGAGCTGGCGCGTGCGCTGGCCGCCGCCGGCATCGATGTCATCGAAGCCGGCTTCCCCGCCGCTTCCAAGGGCGACTTCGAGGCGGTGATGCAGATCGCCAAAGAGATCAAGGGCAGCTCTGTGGCCGGCCTCTGCCGCGCCGTGGAAGCCGATATCCATACCGCATGGGAGGCGCTGCGCTTTGCCGAAAAGCCGCGCATCCATGTCTTCATCGCCACTTCGCCGCTGCATATGGAGTTCAAGCTGCGTAAACAGCCGGATCAGGTGCTGGCCTCGGCCGTGAAGGCGGTCAAGCTGGCCAAGAGCTACTGCCAGCAGGTAGAATTTTCTTGCGAAGACGCTACCCGCAGCGAGATCCCCTTCCTCATCGAGATCTGCAAGGCGGTGGCGGAAGCCGGTGCTACCGTGATCAACCTGCCGGATACCGTGGGCTACACCGTGCCGCAGGATTATGCCAAGATGATCGCCGCCGTCCGCGCCGAACTGCCGCCGGAAGTGCAGATATCCGCCCATTGCCACGATGACCTCGGCATGGGCGTGGCCAATACGCTGGCTGCCATCGAGGCCGGTGCGGATCAGGTAGAGACCACCGTCTGCGGTATCGGCGAGCGCGCCGGTAATGCCGCCTTCGAAGAGGTGGTGATGGCGCTGACTACCCGCGCCGACCACTATCAGGTAGAGCACAATATCAATACCCGCCGCATCTACAATCTCTCCCGCCTGGTGAGCAAGTACACCGGCATCGATATCCCGGCCGGCAAGGCGGTGATCGGCGACAATGCCTTCCTGCATCAGTCCGGCATTCACCAGCATGGCGTGATGGCCAACCGCCTCACCTACGAGATCATGAGCCCCGAAAGCATCGGCCGCCCCAGCAGCGACAATATGGTGCTGGGCAAGCTCTCCGGCAGTCATGCCTTCGCCACCAAGCTGGAAGAATGGGGCTTCCACCTTTCGCCGGAAGACCTCGCCTTCGCCTTTGCCCGCTTCAAGGAGCTGGCCGATGTGAAGAAGGATGTGACGATGCGCGATATCAGCGCCATCATCGGCGGCCGCCTGCGTGAAGTGCCCAATACCATCAGCCTGGAAAATTATCAGATCATGTCCTGCAACACCATTTCCACCACCGCCACCGTGTGCCTGCGCCGCGGTGACGAGGTGTTACGCCGCGCCGCTATCGCCAACGGCCCGGTCGATGCCGCCTTTGAAGCTATCACCGATATGCTGGAAATGCCGCTCAATCTGGAATCCTATAGCATCAAGGCCGTCACGGAAGGCCGCGACGCGCTGGGCGAAGTTACGGTGCGCGTGCGCTACCACGACAGCATCTACATGGGCAAGGGCGTCAGCAACGACATTATCGAATCGAGTATCCTCGCCTATATCAATGCCATCAACCGTCTCTTTGCCGAAGAGCTTACTGCTGAATAAGTATTGACAGGCAAACGACAAAAAAGGTATAATTATTCAAATGGTCGAAAGGACCGGCGGGTATGATGCAGGGGACACCCTGGCCCGTAACATACGGAGGTATATTCATGGTAACCGAAAAAATCTGTGCTATTATTGCCGAAAAGCTGGAAGTACCCGCGGATCAGCTGTCTGCTGAAACCACTTTCGCCGATATGCAGGTAGACTCCCTGTATCTGGTAGAGATCATGCTCAGCATCGAAGAAGCATTTGGCGTCACCATCGAAGAAGTTGAAGGCATGGAGACCATCGGCGATCTGGCTGCTTTCGTCGAAAGCCATCAGAACTGAGCCAAGCTTAAACTATGCCCCGGCAGTACAGCTGACCGGGGCAGTTCTTTATACGGAGGAAAGATTATGAAATTATGGGGTGGCCGCTTTGCTTCCGGTACCGACCGCGCGGCCGAGAGCTTCCATTCTTCCATCGGCTTCGATCAGCGCCTTTACGCGCAGGATATCCGCGGCAGCATCGCCCATGCCGGTATGCTGGCCAATTGCGGCATCATCAGCGCCGAAGAGGCACAGCAGCTGATCGACGGGCTGAAGGGTATCTTAGCGGATATTGAGGCAGGCCATGTGGAATTTGATGTGGCGGCAGAAGATATTCATATGAATGTAGAAAAGCTGCTCACCGAGCGCGTGGGCGCCGTGGGCGGCAAGCTGCATACCGCCCGCAGCCGCAACGATCAGGTGGCGGTGGATACGCGTATGTGGCTGCGTGAGCAGATCGATGCCATCATCGACCAGCTGAACGCGCTGCTTACCGGCCTGCTGGATATGGCCGAGCGCGAAAAAGATACGGTGATGCCCGGCTATACGCATCTGCAGAAGGCGCAGCCGCTGACTTTAGCGCATCATCTGCTGGCCTATTTCCAGATGTTCTCCCGCGATGTGACGCGATTGGAAGATTGCCGCGCGCGCATGAACTATTCCCCCTTGGGCAGCTGCGCGCTGGCCGGCAGCACCTTCCCCATCGACCGCGCCCAGACGGCGGCGGAGCTGGGCTTTGACGGCTATACCTTAAACAGCATGGACGGCGTCTCCGACCGCGATTTCGCCATCGAATTCCTTGCCGCCGCCTCGCTGATCATGATGCATATGTCCCGCTTCTGCGAAGAGCTGATCCTCTGGAGCAGCAGCGAGTTCGGCTTCGTGCTGATCAGCGACGCCTATTCCACCGGCTCTTCGATTATGCCGCAGAAGAAGAATCCCGATATGGCCGAGCTGACCCGCGGCAAGACCGGCCGCGTCTACGGCGACCTGATCGCCCTGCTGACGGTGATGAAGGGCCTGCCGCTGGCCTACAACAAAGATATGCAGGAAGATAAAGAGCCGCTCTTCGACGCCGTAGATACGGTGATCGGCTGCCTCTCTATCTTCACGCCGATGCTGCTCACCGCCACCTTCCGCAAAGAGAAGATGCGCCACGCGGCAGAGGGCGGCGGCTTCATCAATGCTACCGATATGGCGGATTATCTGGCGGCCCGCGGCCTGCCCTTCCGCCAGGCGCACGAAGTGGTGGGCAAGCTGGTGCTGGTGGCCGAGCGCCAGGGCAAGCAGTTGATGGACCTGACCATGGACGAGCTGCACGAGGCCTGCCCGCTCTTCGATGAGAGCATTTATGTGGCGCTTACCGCCGAGAGCTGCGTAGCGGCCCGCCGCAGCGCCGGTGGCCCTGCGCCCGCTGCCGTAGAGGCTCAGATCCGCGCCGGTCGGGATTTCCTGGCGGCACGGCAGAAATAGTTTGTTGCTTATCAGGCTTGGATGCCGGCCTGCGTACAGGCCCGCATAATGGAAGGAGTGTTTGCATTGGAAAAGAAATTGCTTACCGGTAATGCAGCGGTGGCACGCGGCTTTTGGGAAGCCGGCGGCCAGGTAGTCAGCTCTTATCCCGGTACGCCCAGCACCGAGATCACCGAGTGTGCATCCGAATACCCGGAACTCTATGCCGAATGGGCCCCCAATGAAAAAGTCGCGGTAGAAGTAGCTATCGGCGCCAGCATCAGCGGCGTGCGTGCGCTGGCCGCGATGAAGCATGTCGGCGTCAATGTGGCGGCCGACCCACTGTTTACCGTATCCTACACCGGCGTCAATGGCGGTCTGGTCTTCATCAGCGCCGATGACCCCGGTATGTTCAGCTCGCAGAATGAGCAGGATAACCGCCATTATGCCCGCGCCATCAAGATCCCGGCCGTCGAACCCAGCGACAGCGCCGAATGCCTCGCCTTCACCAAGGCCGCGCTGGCTATCTCCGAGCAGTTCGATACCCCGGTGATGCTGCGCCTCACCACCCGCGTGGCTCATGGCCAGACTATGGTAGAGCTGGGCGAACGCGTGGAAGCGGAGACCAAACCCTATGTGAAGAATCCGCAGAAATACGTGATGGCGCCCGCCAATGCCAAGCCGAAACATAAAGTGGTGGAAGCCCGTATGCGCGCCCTCGAAGAATTCGCCGAAACCACCGAGCTGAACCGTGTGGAAATGGCCGATACCAAGATGGGCGTCATCTGCAGCGGCGCTGTCTACAATTATGTGAAAGAGATCCTGCCCACCGCCAGTGTGCTGAAGCTGGGTATGCCTTATCCGCTGCCCAAGCAGAAGATCACCGATTTCGCCGCCGCGGTAGATGAGCTGTATGTCATCGAAGAGCTCGATCCCTTCTACGAAACCATCATCAAGAGCTGGGGCATCGAATGCCACGGCAAAGATATCTTCGCGCTGGAAGACGAGATCCTGCCCGAAACCATCGCCGAATGTCTGCGTCCCGGCGAATGCCCCTTCGCCACCCAGACCGCCGGCATCGCCGGCCGCCCGCCGGTGCTGTGCCCCGGCTGCCCGCATCGCGCCACCTTCCGCGTGCTTAGCCGCCTCAAAGTGACCGTGCTTGGCGATATCGGCTGCTACACGCTGGCCTTTGCCCCGCCGCTTGCCGCGATGGATACCACCGTCTGCATGGGCGCTTCCATCGGCATGGCGCACGGTATGGAAAAGGCGCTGGGCCGCGAGCAGTCGCAGAAGACCGTCGCTGTCTTGGGCGAATCTACTTTCATCCACAGCGGTATCTCTTCGCTGGTCAATGCCGTCTACAACGGCTCTGCCATCACCGTGATGATCCTCGATAACTCCATCACCGCCATGACCGGCCATCAGCCCAATGCCGGCAGCGGCAAAGATATCCACCAGCAGCCCGCGCCCGAGCTCGACTTCGCCGAGCTGGCCAAGGCCTGCGGCGTCAAGCATGTCTGGAAGGTCGATCCCTTCGATCAGGATAAGCTGACCGCCGTAGTGAAAGAAGCGCTGGAAATTCCGGAAGTATGCGTCATCGTGGCGGAACGCCCCTGCGTATTGCTGCCCGGCGCGGCGCAGAACCGCGAAATGACCGTGGTCGCCGAAAACTGCATCGGCTGCAAAGCCTGCCTGCGCATCGGCTGCCCGGCTCTGGCCGTACGCGACGGCCTCGTCGAGATCAACGATACCCAGTGCAACGGCTGCGGCCTCTGCGCTGATGTCTGCCCGCGTGGCGCTTTAAGAAAGGGGGATGCCAAATGACTACTGATATCATCATCGCCGGTGTCGGCGGTCAGGGCACGGTTTTAGCCGGCCGCATCATCTCTCAGGTAGCTCAGCTGGCCGGTCTGGATGTAAAAGTATCCGAGATCCACGGCATGAGCCAGCGCGGCGGCAGCGTGGTCACGCAGGTCCGCTTCGGCGAAAAGATCCTCTCGCCGCTGGTCTATCCCGGCGCGGTCAACTACATCCTCGCCTTCGAACTGCTGGAAGGCCTGCGCGTAGCTCCGCTGCTGGCTGCTGACGGCGCTATCATCGTCAATGACCAGAAGCTGGAACCGGTCACCGTACTCTCCGGTCGCATGGAATACCCGGCCGACGCCAAGGCGGATATCGCCGCCGTACGCCCGCAGGCCGTATTTGCCGATGCGCTGGCGCTGGCTAAAGAAGCCGGCACCGCCAAGGCGGTCAATCTGGTACTGCTGGGCTGGCTTTCCAAGCAGCTGGACTTCGCCGAAGAGCTGTGGCTGGATGCCATCGCTGCCTGCGTCAAACCCAAATTCATCGAGATCAACAAAAAAGCCTTTGCCCTCGGCAGAGCGCTGTAAATGCACACAAAAAGACCACCGCTTTTGCGGTGGTCTTTTCTCATCTGTATCAGCCGAGCGCCACGTCCAGCAGCATCATCAGCGCGAAGCCCAAGGCCGCGCCGATGGTGCCGATATTGCTGTGCTCGCCGTTTTGCGATTCCGGTATCAGCTCTTCGATGACCACGTACATCATCGCACCGGCGGAGAAGGCGAGTATGTAGGGGAGTACCGGGGCGAGCCAGCGGCTTAAGAGCAGCATGATCAGCACGCCGATCGGCTCTACCACGCCCGAGAGCACGCCGTAGAGGCAGGCGCGGCCCTTGCTCATGCCATTGCTGACCAGAGGCGCAGAGATGATAGCGCCTTCCGGGAAGTTCTGGATGGCGATGCCGAGCGTCAGGCTGAAGGCGGCGGCTACGGTGATGATATCGCTGCCGGAAAGCAGGCCGGCCAGCACTACGCCCACCGCCATGCCCTCGGGCAGATTGTGCAGCGTCACCGCCAGCATCAGCATCAGCGACTTGCCGAGGCCCTTGGCGGGGCGGCCTTCCGGCTCATCGGAGTTGATGTGGATATGCGGCACGGTGCTATCCAGCAGCAGCAGGAAGAAAACACCGGCCAGGAAGCCGCCCACCGCCGGCAGCCATGCCGGCAGGCCGCTTTGCTCGGCCATCTCCATCGCCGGTATCAGCAGCGACCATACGGATGCGGCTATCATTACCCCGGCGGCAAAACCGAGCAGCGCCTTCTGCAGGCGGCTGTTCATCTCGCCGCGGAAAAAGAACACCGTAGCTGCGCCAAGTGATGTGCCCAGCAGCGGCAAAAACATACTGATAAGTATTGCGGTATTATTGCTCATAGCTCTCTCCTCGAGTATAATCGCCCCTTATCACCAGCATATGCCGCATGCGGCAGCGCGGTGCGGGCAGCATTGCTCTTATCTTAGCAAATACGGCGGCAAAAGGCAAGCATTGCTAAAAGTGACGTAAATTGTCAGAAAAATCGGCGGCAAAGGCTTGACAATGATGGGTTCAGGGGGTATTATATTATAGTATTAGCGTTAGCTAACACTAACGAACAGGAAATCAGGTGAATATATGTCTTTAGCAGAAGCTATCGAAGGGGTAGAATACATCATTTCCGGCATCGAGACCGATGATGAGGAACTGAATGAATTTCTCTTCTCTCTGGGCTGCTACAGCGGAGAGCCGATCACCGTCGTTTCGCGCCGCAGCAGCAGCTGCGTGGTCGCCATCAAAGACGGTCGTTACAATATCGACAACGACCTGGCCGCCGCCATATTGATCTGAAAATGCCAGTAGGGGACTGGCATTTCTTTTCTGGCTCGCGTTAGTCATAACTAACAGTCGCTTTGAAGGAACAGGGGGAAATACATATGAGAATTGCCCTTACCGGCAACCCGAATAGCGGTAAGACCACCACGTACAATGCGCTGACCGGCCGAAACGAGCGCGTGGACAACTGGGCGGGCGTTACCGTAGATATGAAAGAAAGTCCGATCAAGGACATCTACCATGACGGCGCGGAACAGCTGATCGCCGTCGACCTGCCCGGCGCTTACTCCATGTCGCCGTTCACCGCAGAAGAGAGCATCACCAGCGCTTATGTGAAGAACGAGCAGCCGGATGTTATCATCAATATCGTCGACGGCACTAATTTGAGCCGCAGCCTCTTTTTCACTACGCAGCTGCTGGAACTGGGTATTCCGCTGGTAGTGGCGCTGAACAAGGCCGATATCAACGAAAAGAAAGACACCAAAATCGACATCGCGGCTCTCTCCGCCCGCCTTGGCTGCCCGGTCATCAACACCGTGGCTACCGAAAGCGGCGATGATGGGCTGAAAGCGGTTGTGAAGGCCGCCGTGGCTGCCGCCGGCACCACGCAGGTAGCGCCTTTCGTGCAGCAGGACATTGACCTGAGCGATAAGGCCGCCGTGGAAGCTGCCGACCGCGAACGCTATGCCTTCGTCAACAAGATCGTGGCGGAAGTGGAAACGCGCAAGGTGCTGACCCGCGAAAAGAATCAGGACGATAAGATCGACGAGATACTCACCAACAAGTGGCTGGGCATCCCCATTTTTGCCGTGGTGATGTTCCTCATCTTCGACATCTCGCAGGCTAAATTCGGCCCGTGGCTGGCCGAATGGCTGGTGGGCTGGATCGAAGCCTTCCAGGGCTGGGTAGGCGGAATGGTAGAAGGCAGCTCGCCGCTGCTGCAGGCGCTGCTGGTCGATGGCATCATCGGCGGCGTAGGCGCGGTCGTCGGCTTCCTGCCGCTGGTCATGGTGATGTATTTCCTCATCGCCCTGCTGGAAGATTGCGGCTACATGGCCCGCGTCAGCGTGGTCTTAGACCCCATCTTCAAAAAAGTGGGCCTTTCCGGCAAATCGATCATCCCCTTCGTCATCTCCACCGGCTGCGCCATCCCCGGCGTCATGGCCTGCCGCACCATCCGCAATGAGCGCGAACGCCGCGCCACTGCCATGCT
>JAFXLH010000076.1 GCA_017531315.1 Bacillota bacterium | reverse complement strand
TCGAGGCCAAGGTTTACCAGAAACATCGGCAGCGGCTGCGGCGTGGAGCCGAGGTCGCGCATCAGCTGCACGCGTGCTTTGGTGATATAGGCGGCCTTGCCGAAGGCGCGGGTGTCGACCACGCCGTGATAGCTCTCATCGGCCTCGGTCAGCTCGGGGTAGCGGCCGGCGGCTTCCCAGTCGAAGTTGCCGCTGTCGACGATGACGCCGCCGATCACGGTGGCATGGCCGTCCATGTATTTGCTGGTGCTGTGGATGACGATATCCGCGCCGAATTCGAAGGGGCGGCAGAGGATGGGCGTGGCGAAGGTGCTGTCCACGATCAGCGGCAGGCCGTTTTTATGGGCGAGCTTGGCGAAGCGCTCGATATCCAGCACGGTGAGCGCGGGATTGGCAATAGTTTCGCCGAAGATGAGGCGGGTGCGGTCGTCGATCAGCGCCTCGATCTGCTCATCGCTCATATCCTCGCTGATGAAGCGCACTTCGATGCCCATGCGCTGCATGGTGACGGCAAAGAGGTTGACGGTGCCGCCGTAAATGCTGCCGAGCGAGAGGAAGTTATCGCCGGCAGAGGCGATATTGAAGATGGAGATGAGGCTGGCGGCCTGACCGGAAGAGGTGAGCATGGCGCCCACGCCGCCCTCCAGGTCGGCGATCTTGGCTTCCACGGCGGCCACGGTGGGGTTGCTGATGCGGGTATACATATGTCCCTCGGCGGTCAGGTCGAAGAGCTCGCCCAGCTGCGCGCCGCTTTCGTAGCGGTAGGTAGTGCTCTGGCAGATGGGCACTACACGCGGCTCGCCCTTCTTCGGCTCATAGCCGGACTGTACGCATTTGGTTTCGATATTGTACTTGCTCATGGGGTATCTCCTTTATATCAAAATAATTGTAGCCTTAGTGGATGACAAGGCCCAGCAGGGCCGAGATGAGGATGATCTGGATCGGCGAGAGCTTCTTTTGCTTGATTTTCTTGTAGCCCAGCATCGCCGCCAGCGTCAGGGCGGTGATGAGCAGCATCGGCAGGTTCAGCCCCGCGCCCGGCTGCTGCGGGATGATGTTCACGGCGGTGAAGTAAAGACCGGTGGCGAGGATGATGCCGATGATGCTGGGCTTCATACCGCGCAGCACGGCCTGGAAGTATTTATTCTTCAGCGCATTATTGAGCAGCGCCGCGATCAGCAGGATCACGATGAACGAGGGCAGCACCACGGCAAAGGTGGCTATCGCCGCGCCAAGCAGGCCGGCCTGCGAGCTGCCTACATAGGTAGCCATATTGACCATGATCGGCCCGGGGGTGGATTCGCTGACCGCCACCATGTAGGTGATCATCTCTTCATCCAGCCAGCCGTAGCTCAAGACCACGTCGCGGATCAGCGGGATGGCAAAGTAGGCGCCGCCGAAAGAGAAGCAGCCCACCTGCAAAAAGCCGAGGAACAGATCGAGGTAGATCATTTGGCCGCACCCCCTTTAGCAGGCATTTCCGGCGCGCCGGCGGCGATGAACAGCGCCAGCGAGACGGCCGCCGCCACGAGCAGGATGTGGATGGAGGAGACGGGCAGGGAGAAGATATTGACCAGCGTCATCGCCACGAAGGCGCAGAGCATGAAGGCGAGCGGGCGGCGTTTCTTCTGCATTTTGCGCAGCATATTGTCGGCGGCGTTCAATATCAGCAGACCCACGCCCACGCGGATGCCGGCAAAGGCATGGGCGACCAGCGGGATGGCGAGGAAATTTTGCAAAAACATGGAGATGATGTAGATGATGAGGAAGGACGGCGTGACGATGCCGAGCGTAGCCATCACCGCGCCGATGAAGCCCGCCTGCCGATAGCCGACGAAGGTGGCACAGTTGATGGCGATGGGGCCGGGGGTGGATTCGGCGATGACGGTGATGGTCATCATCTCATCGTGGGTTATCCAGCGCTTTTGCTCTACGCAGTTATTTTCGATGATCGAGATCATCGCATAGCCGCCGCCAAAGGTGAAAGCGCCGATCTTCATAAAGGTCAGCATCAGATCGAGCAGCAGGGGCATAGGCAGGCTCCTTTCGCAGATATAAAAAAAGCAGCGGAATACCAAAAGTGGAGCTTCCGCTGCATCTTTTTTATATTTTACCTGCTTTGCAGAGGGCTGTCAATGCTTTTTGCACCCGCCTATGGCGCATGGTGGGGAGAAGTGGGGAAGTGTAGTGAAGAGTGACGGAGTGAAGAGGTGCTGGCGTAGATACACCGTGCGGTACGCTGCATTTGCCTTCGACAGCTGTAGCCGCCGGGTAACTAGCCGCAAATAGCAACAGGCGGCGGGGGGCAAGCCCCCGCCCTACTGGCATATAAGATACATAGCGCGCGTATGGGGACGGGTCCCCCGTCCCGCCGGGCTTGCTGCGTATCCGGGGCGGGCGTCCAATGGACGCCCCTACAATCGTCTGTGTTACTTGGTACATATGTAGGGGCGAGCATTGCTCGCCCGCCTTGCAGCTGGTTAAGGTATCTATCACCGATACAGGCGGCGGGGGACAAGCCCCCGCCCTACGATGCTATTACTTCTTTCCTGCTCTTATCAGCCACTTCTCCAGCTCTACCAGCGGTATCATCGCGGCGGCTAGGGCGTAGGCGGTGGCGAGCTGCGGCAGGGTGAGGGCGGCTACGTGGAATATCTCGTGCACGCCGGGGGTGTAGAGTATCGCCGTATCCAGCAGCAGCGAGGCGCAGACGGCGGTGATCAGCTGCGGATTATGGTGCGGCAGGCGGAAGATGCTCCCGGTGCGGCTGCGCATATTGCAGCTGTGGAATATCTCTGCCGAAGCGAGAGTGATGAAGGCCATCGTCATCGCTACCAGCTCGCCCGCCGGCAGCCCCAGCAGAAAAGAGGCGATGGTCAGCGCCGCGCAGTACGCCCCCTGACGCACTATCGCCGCCGCCATCCCGCCCGCCAGCACGCCCTCACCGGGGCGGCGCGGCGGCTGCCGCATCAGCTGCGGCTCGGCCTGCTCATAGCCCAGCGCCACCGCCGGGAAGCAATCCGTGATCAGGTTTATCCACAGCAGATGCACCGGGAAGAAGAGCTTGTGGCCCAGCAGCGTCGCCGCAAATATCGCCAGCACCTCGCTTAGGTTAGAGGCGAGCAGGAACTGTATCGCCTTGCGGATATTGGCGTAAATGCGCCGCCCCTCTTCCACCGCCGCCACTATCGAGCCGATATTATTATCCGTGAGCAGCATATCGGCGCTGGCGCGGCATACATCCGCCCCGCCGCCCATGCCGATGCCGATATCTGCCGCCTTCAAGGCCGGCGCATCGTTCACGCCGTCGCCGGTCATCGCCACCACCTGCCCGCCCGCACGGTAGAGGCGCACCAGCCGCTGCTTATCCTGCGGCTGCACCCGGGCGAAAACGCGTAGGCCGGGCAGCTTTTCCATCAGCGCCGCATCGTCTAATTCCGCCAGCTGCGCGCCGGTCAGCACCTGCGCGGCATCCTGCGCCAAACCCAGCTGGCGGGCGATGGCGAGCGCCGTTTGCGGGGCGTCGCCGGTTATCATGATGGGGGTGATGCCCGCGGCGCGGGCGGCGCGTAGAGCCGCGGCTGCCTCGTCCCGCGGCGGGTCGCTGATACCTACTATACCGAGGAAGATGAGCTCGCTTTCTATGAGCGTATCGCTGCGGCGCATCGCCGCCGCCAGCAGGCGCAGCGCCTGGGCGGATGCCAGCTCTGCCGCCATTTCCAGCAGCTGCCGCCGCGTGGCCTCATCCAGCGGCAGCACGCGCCCGGCTTCATCCGCATAGTGGCTGCAGCGCGGCAGCAGCAGCTCCGGCGCGCCCTTGCTGTATTGCACCGCCTGACCGCCTTCGCGGTGCAGCGTGCTAATCATCTTGCGGCGGCTGTCGAAGGGCAGCTCGGCAAGGCGCGGCGCGTGGCTACGCAGCTCCGCCACATCCGCTCCGGTAGCTGCGGCGTAGTGCAGCAGCGCCAGCTCGGTGGGGTCGCCGATATCCGGCAGCGCGGCGTCATTGCAGAGGGTGAGCGCGGCGATCAGCTGCGGCGCGGCGCAGCGCACCGCCGTCACCTGCATCCGATTCTGGGTCAGCGTGCCGGTCTTATCGCAGCAGATGATGCCGGTGCAGCCGAGCGTTTCCACGGCGGTGAGGCGGCGGATGATGGCGCGGCGCTCGCTCATCCGCCCCATACCGATGGAAAGCACCAGCGTCACCACGACGACCAGCCCTTCCGGTATCGCCGCCACCGCCAGCGAGATGCCCAGCATGAAGCTCTGCAGGATATTATGCGCGGTGAGCGGCTTGCCGATGAGGCCGGCGGCGAAGATGAGCAGGCAGATGAGGATGACCAGCGCGGAGAGGCGGCGGGAGAGCGCGGCCAGCTGCTTTTGCAGCGGCGTCTGCTCCTGGCTGGGCGCAAGCAGCGCGGCGATGCGGCCCATCTCCGTATCCGCGCCGGTGGCGGTGACGAGGCCCACCCCGCGCCCGCGTGCCACCGAGCTGCCGCAAAAGAGCATATTCGCCTGCTCCGCGGGCGGCAGCGGCGTGGGCAACGCGGCGGTGTGCTTATCCTGCGGGCGGCTCTCGCCGGTCAGCAGCGCCTCGTCCGTCTGCAGATTCTGCGCCGCGATCAGCCGCAGGTCGGCGGGCACGGCATCCCCCGCAGCCACCTCCACGATGTCGCCCACCACCAGCTCTGCGGCGGGCAGGCGCTGCGTTTTGCCGCCGCGGCGTACGGTGGCGGTGGGTGCGGCGAGCTTCTCCAGCGCCTGCACCGCCTTATCGGCGCGCCCTTCCTGATAGACGTTCAGCAGGGCGTTCAGGCCCACCACCAGCAGGATGATCAGGCAGTCCAGCCCCTCGCCGAAGACGGCAGAGATGGCGGCGGAGAGCAGCAGTATCAGCACCATCGGGTCGCGGAACTGGGCGGCGATGCGGAGGAGCAGCGGCGTGGGCGGCGGCGCGGGCAGGCGGTTCTCCCCGTGCTGCTGCAGCCGCCGTGCCGCCTCGGCATGAGATAGCCCCTCGCTGCGGCTGCGCGCCTGCTTCAGCGCAGCGGCGGGCTCGAGGCAGCAGGCGGCGGTGGGGATGCGGTGATGTATGTGGTCAGGGGCAGTCGGGGCGGTGTGGCGGGGCATGGGCAGACCTCGGTGGGATAGGCTTATGTGCCAATGTATGCTCGTTCACCCACCGGATATGCACCGACCGGTAAGCGTAAATCTATCCGCAATGCGTGTAGGGCGGGGGCTTGTCCCCCGCCGCCTGTGGTTGTAATAGATAAATCACGCCAGCGGCGCAGCAATGTATCACCATGTCTGTAGGGGCGGCCAATGGC
>JAFXLH010000075.1 GCA_017531315.1 Bacillota bacterium | reverse complement strand
CCGGAAGCGGATGCCGCCAAGGCTGTTCGCGCTCTGCATGAAGCCTTCTTAGGCTGATTTTGCCGAAAAAACTGCCTAAAAATTGCAATAATCGGTGGGGTGCCGCTTGACAAAACGGCCTCCACCGACTATAATTAATGATGCTTGCCAGTTAAGGCATCGGGGCGTAGCTCAGTTTGGCTAGAGCGCTACCTTGGGGTGGTAGAGGCCGCACGTTCAAGTCGTGTCGCTCCGACCAAAGCCGCAGAACTTAGTTCTGCGGCTTTTTCTTTTACTTGCAGATGGCGGCAAACAGTTGTATACTGTCGAAAAGACGTATTTTTGCAGGAGCAAATTATGCAGGATATTATTATTCGCGGCGGCACTGTCGTAGATGGCAGCGGCGCGCCGGCATATGTGGCAGATGTGGCGGTAAAGGACGGCCGCATCAGCGCCATCGGCGATCTTAGTGATCTGTCTGCCGAAGAGGAAGTTGACGCCGCGGGGCTGATCGTCGCCCCCGGCTTTATCGATATGCATGCCCATTCCGATTTCAGCTACCGCTACGATGACAGCGGCGCTTCCCGCATCTATCAGGGCATTACCACCGAAGTGGTGGGCAACTGCGGCGAAACGCCCTTCCCGGCGCAGCCGCAGTTCCTGGTAGAAGCGGCGCTGGGCCACAATACCACGCTGGAATGGTACGCCCCCTCTTTTGCCGCCTTCGCGCAGAAGTTTGCGGATGGCAAGCAGCGCATCGCCACCAATATGGCGCTGATGGTAGGCCATTGCAGCCTGCGTGCCGGTGTGATGGGCTTTGCCGACCGCCCGGCCACCGCCGCCGAGCTCATGCAGATGCAGCAGCTGCTGCAGCAGGATCTGGCAGATGGCGCCTTCGGCCTGTCGCTGGGCATGGAGTATGCCCCCGGCTTCTTTGCCGAAGCGGATGAGCTGCAGGCATTGGGCGCGGTGGTGCAGGCGCATGGCGGCATGGTCACCTGCCACCTGCGCAACGAAGGCCTGCACCTCATCGAAGCGATCGACGAATTGCTGGCGGTAGGGGAGAGCAGTGGCGTGCCGGTGCATATCTCGCACCTGAAGATAGATAATGTGCTGGCGCATGGCGCTGCCAAGGAAGTATGGGAGCATATTGAAGAGGCACAGCGGCGCGGGATCAAGGTCAGCGCCGATATGTACCCCTACATCGCCTCCAGCACCACGCTCTCCATCCGCTGCCCCAAGTGGAGCCTCGATGGCGGTGATGCGGCGCTGCTGCAGCATCTGCAGGGCCCGCGCCGCGCCGAAGTGGTAGAGGGCATCCGCAAGCACTACTATAATGCCAAGCGGGCAGAGACCTGCCTGTTTGTGGACGACCACAACGGCCTGTGGCCGGAGATCGTCGGCAAGACCCTGCGCGAAGTGGCGGAAACGCTGCTCGATACCACGGATTATGCGGAAGCGGCGGCAGAAGTGCTGCTGCGTACCAAGGCCATGGCCAACTGCGTCTTCTTTGTGATGAGCGAGGCGGATATGCTGCATTTCCTTAAGCAGGATATCTGCATCGGCTCGGATGGCTATGCTTATGCCGCAGATGCGGCGCTGGTGCCCGGCCGCCCGCATCCGCGTTCCTATGGCGCCTTTGCCGAATTCTTCCGCCTTTCGCAGGATAAGCAGCTGTGCAGCATCGAAGAGGCGGTGCGGCGCATGAGCGGCAAAAATGCGGCGCTTGCAGGCATCAAAGACCGCGGCTTGCTGAAAGTTGGCCTGGTGGCGGATATCGCGGTGTTCAGCGCGGCGGATTTTGCCTCTGAAGCGACGTATCTGCAGCCGCTGTACCCGGCGCGCGGTATGCGGCAGGTCATCATCAACGGCCGCTTTGCCCTAAAGGACGGCGTTCAGACGGCGCATCGCGGCGGCATCATCTTGAAGCACGGTATAAACTAAAACAAACCCCGTTAAGCTATGGCTTAACGGGGTCATTTTGTCGTGTCGGTTTTACAGGTCCAGGTTATCGGCCCACCAATAATTCTTGAGCGATTCCGGCATCATTTCAAAGAGCGCACCGGCGGCGTCATCGGCATTCAGCTGATCGCTGGGTTCGGTGAGCCTGTGGAATACGGTGCAGATGCCGCTGCAGAACACGCCTACCTGCAGCGCTTCCACCGGGGTGAAGCCTTTGCCGCCGCGGTTCATGCGGGTGATGTTCAGCGCCGATTCGTAGGAGTATTCGTAGACGAAGTTGTTGAAGCAATTGAAGCCGGTAGAGGCCAGGGCACGGCGGAACATTTTGATATTATTCTGCACATGGGCAAACAGCTGGCTATACAGTTCCTGATAGTTGCTGCTGCGCTCCGGCGCCACGTAGTAGTCGAAAAGATTTTTGAAGTTGGCATTCATCACTTCGTATTTATCCTGAAAATGACGGTAAAAGGTAGAACGGCTGACACCGGCATCCTGTATGATCATTTCCACAGAAATCTTTTGAAAATCCATTTCGGCAAGCAGATTATTAAAGCTGGCAATGATAGCATCAATAGTGCGGTTCGCCATAAAACCCCTCCACAGTGTGACATAGTTATAGTAAATATATCATAATAAAACAAATCTTGTAAACTGTTTCACGACAAATTGGCGAAAAGTGTTGTAAAATATGGTTTGAAATATTTCACTTTTGAGGAGTATTTATGCACGAACTGGGAGTTCTTGCCTATGCGCTGCGTCTGGCAGGCGGGCATCCGCTGCGTGCAGCTGCATACCGGCGGCATGTGCCATCTGGATGCGGAAATGACGCGGCAGGGCCTTGCCGAGCTGGGTACCGACGCGCTCGATCTGGTAGTGCTGGAAAATGTGGGCAATCTGGTCTGCCCGGCGGAATTCGATACCGGCGCGGCGCTGAATATCACCATCCTCTCCGTACCCGAGGGACACGATAAGCCGCTCAAGTACCCGCTGATGTATGAGACATGCGATCTGCTGAT
>JAFXLH010000074.1 GCA_017531315.1 Bacillota bacterium | reverse complement strand
GCCGCATGCGCTTTAAGCATTTGCGCCGCCTGCTGCCGATAGTGGCGGCGGTGCTGGTGCTGATATATCTGTTCCAGCCGCAGCGTCTGCTGCTGCAGCAGCTCTTCCCGCGCATCTATTGGGAAGAGGTGCAGGCGGTGGCAGAGGCGGAAAAGCTGGATCCCTATCTGCTGCTGGCGGTGATGCGGGAAGAGAGCGGCTTCGATGCTGCGGCCCGCTCTTCGGCCGGGGCGGTAGGGCTGATGCAGCTGATGCCGGATACGGCGGCCTGGCTGGCCTCCCTGCGCGGCGAGCCCTATGCGGAAGCGGATCTGCTCGACCCTAAACGCAGCATCGAGCTGGGCGGCAGCTATATCGCCTGGCTGCTGCGCGCCTACCGGGGCAGCACGCCCTGCGCGGTGGCGGCCTATAACGCAGGCAGCGGCCGGGTGGACGGCTGGCTGGCCGAGGGCGTGTGGGACGGCACGGTGGAGGCGCGGCGCGATATCCCCTATGCGGAAACGCGCGGCTACCTGCGGCGGGTGCTGCAGAGCTATGCCGTGTACCGCTATTTGTATGCGGGCGCGGATTTTGTCTGGATCTAAGGCAGGAAACAGCGGCGAACAGCCGAATATATAGAGAATTTTTATTTAGCAACCTATGGGGGTGAAATAAGTGGAACGTATTGATTCGCTTAGCAAAGTGGAGGCGTTGAAGCCGCAGACCGGAAGAGAGTATTTCGCGGCCGAGCATGCTGAGATCAGCGCCGGTGCCACTACCGATATCTACTTCATCAAAACCATCGACATCCTGCGCCACCTGGGCAAGGAAAATACCGTGGTCACGGCAGAGATCTTTGCCCGCAAATCCGGCGTTTTCTGCGGCCTGCCGGAGGCGATGAATCTGCTCAAAGACAGCAATGTGGAAGTATGGGCGCTGCCGGAAGGTGAGCGCTTCGAGCCCAAAGAGGTGCTGATGCGCATCCGCGGCCCCTATGCGGAATTCGGCGTGCTGGAAGCACCGCTGCTGGGCATCCTTGCTTCTTCCACCGGCTGGGCCACCGCCGCACGCGAGGCGGCAGAGGCGGCAGATGGCAGCCCCTGCACCGTATTCGGTGCGCGCCATGTGCATCCGGCGGTAGCGCCGGTGATGGAGCGCTCGGCGCTGGTGGGCGGCATCGACAGCGCCAGCTGTGTGCTGGGCGCGCTGGCTGCCGGCCGCGAGCCGGTGGGCACGGCGCCGCATGCGCTGATCCTCATCGTGGGCGATACGGTAGAGGCGACGCTGGCCTATGACGAGTGCATGCCGGAAAGCAGCGCACGCCTGGTGGTGGTAGATACCTTCCGCGATGAGGCGGAAGAGGCGGTGCGCGTGGCCAAGGCGATGGGCGGCCGTCTGTACGGTGTGCGTCTGGATACCGCCAGCGAGCTGGGCGGCGTAACGCCGGAGCTGGTGCAGCGCGTACGCAAGGCGCTGGATGACGCCGGCTACCCGGAAGTACTTATCTTCGTCAGCGGCGGCCTTACTCCCGAGCGTATCCGCAGCCTGAAAGCCGCCGGTGCGGCGGCCTTCGGCGTGGGCTCTTTCATCTCCGGCGCCTCGGCCATCGATATGACTATGGACCTGAAGGAAGTGGATGGCAAACCGATTGCCAAACGCGGCCGCATCCCCGGCGCTATCGCCAATCCGCGCCTCAAACAGATGAAATAAGCGAAAAATATTGAAAAAAGTTCAATAAAGCACTTGCCACGGAGTAAACTTTATGTTAAAATCTCTATTGTTGCAAGTGCATATGCGGTAGTGCTGGAATTGGCAGACAGGCACGTTTGAGGGGCGTGTGTCTATGGCGTATGGGTTCAAGTCCCATCTACCGCACCACAGCCGGTTTCGAAAGAAACCGGCTTTTCCTTTTTGCCGGAGGATTACCATGAAATATAACGATCTGATTCCGGAACTGACCGTCAGTAATATTGAACAGAGCAAACACTTCTATGCAGAGCTGCTGGGTTTTACGGTGGAATATGCACGTGAAGAGGATAAGTTTATCTTCATTTCGCTGGATGGCTGCCAGCTGATGCTGGAAGAACTGCACGCACAAAGCTGGCTTACCGATGAGTTGCAGCCGCCCTTTGGCCGCGGCATTAACCTTTCTTTGTCCATAGCGGATTTGCAAGCATTGTATGAGCGTGTATTGCAGCTGCAGCTGCCGCTGTTCCGCCCGCTGATGCTGAGTGAATATCGCGTCGGTGGGGAAGTGGTGGTGGAAAAAGAGTTTATGATCCAGGATCCTGACGGTTATCTGTTGCGCTTTAATCAGGCTTGATGTATCACAAAACTTTTACTTGCCAAGTGGGGGTAATTGTGGCATTATAGTGTATATGCGGCAGCTGCCGCAGGTTAGGAGTATGATTATGGCTGAAAAGAAGAAACAATCCAAACTGGCAAACTATACTTATATTATCCCGCCGATGATGATGGCCATCTGCATGCCCGTCGCCGTTGGCGTACTCCATATCCCCGGTCTGACCGGTCTGCTGGGCGGCGGCTTTGCCGGCCTGATCATCGGCTTTGGCCTCGAGGCTCTGGCCGATAAAATGCTGAACAAATAAGTATCCTGCGGCATATGCTGCAGTAGCTGAATAGAATTGGCGTAGATGAAGAAGAGTAGCTGCCAAAGGCATTGCTCCCAGAGAGAAGGACGGTTGTTGCTGAGAGTCCTTCGGGCAAATGCGGCGGCGAAAGTGCGCTTCGGAGCCGGTGGCCTGAAAGATAGTATGGCTGCCCGTGGCCCGCGTTAAGGGACGGCGGATGATGGTCCGCGATAGAGCGATAAACGAAGAGTGGAACCGCGTATACCACGCCTCTTCTGCCCCCATGGGCGGAGGAGGCTTTTTTATTTTT
>JAFXLH010000004.1 GCA_017531315.1 Bacillota bacterium | reverse complement strand
TGAACAGCTTTTCCGGCAGCCCGATCAGCGTCGGCGCGCAGAATGTCTGCGCCGCGCCTGCCGGTGCCTATACGGGCGAGATCTCGGTGGCGCATCTGGAAGACGCCTTTATCCGCTACTGCATCGTCGGCCATTCGGAACGCCGCACCCTGTTCGGCGAGAGCAATGCCGATGTGGCGGAAAAGACCAATGCGCTGCTCTCTCAGGGCATGACGCCGATACTCTGCCTGGGCGAAACGCTGGCCGAACGGCAAAACGGCGAAACGCTGGCGGTGCTGCGCCGGATGCTCTGCGAATCGCTGGATTCCGTAGAAATATCGTCGCGTCTGGTGCTGGCCTACGAGCCGCTCTGGGCTATCGGCAGCGGCATCAATGCCGAGCAGGCCGATGTAGAGCAGGCCTGCGCTTATCTGCGCCAGCTGCTGCGCGAACTGTGCGGCGGCGTGGCGGATGATATACGCATCCTCTACGGCGGCAGCGTCAAGCCGGTCAATATCGCCGAGATCATGAGCTGTCCCAATGTGGACGGCGTACTGGTGGGCGGCGCCTCGCTGCAGGCGGAGACTTTTGCCGAGATCATTCGCCGCGGCGAAGCTGCCGGCAATTAAGCGGAGAAAAGGAGTACACTATGAGTAATTGCGGCAAACCGCTGCTGCTGGTCATCTTAGATGGCTGGGGCATGCCGGAACATACCGAATACGACGCCACCACGCTGGCGAAGACGCCGGTCTTCGATGCGCTGTGGGCCAATAATCCGCACACCCAGCTTTCCGCTTCCGGGCTCGATGTGGGCCTGCCGGCGGGGCAGATGGGCAACAGCGAAGTCGGCCACACCGATATCGGCGCCGGCCGCGTCATCTATCAGGATCTTACCTATATCAGCCGCCAGATCGAGCAGGGAAAATTCTTCCGCAATCCGGCGCTTACCGCCGTCTGCGACCACTGTGCCAAAGAGGGCAAGGCGCTGCATCTGCTGGGGCTGCTTTCCGACGGCGGCATCCATAGCCACCTCAGCCATGTGCTGGCGCTGCTGGAACTGGCCAAGCAGCGCGGCGTGGAACGCCTCTATCTGCACGCCTTCACCGATGGGCGCGACACGCTGAAAAAAGTGGCAGAAAACTACATCATCGCCGCCGAAACCAAAATGGCCGAGCTGGGCCTGGGGCAGATAGCCACCGTCTGCGGCCGCTTCTATGCCATGGACCGCGACAAACGCTGGGATCGCGTGCAGGCCGCCTACGAGGCGCTAGTCTGCGGCAAGGCCGGGCAGCAGGCCGCCTCTGCCGCCGATGCGGTGCGTGCCGCCTATGCGCGAGATGAGAGCGATGAGTTCATCGCGCCTACCGTCATCACCGATGCCATGGGGCAGCCCGTGGCCACTATCGATGACGGCGACGGCGTCATCTTCTTCAATTTCCGTTCCGACCGCGCGCGTGAGATCAGCCATGCCCTCACCGATACCGAATTCGACGGCTTCCCGCGCTGCAAAGCGCCGCAGCTGCATTATGTGTGCATGACCAGCTATGACGCTACGCTGACCAATGTCAGCATCGCCTACCCGCCGGAGCTGCCGCAGCATACGCTGGCACAGGTGGTGGCGCAGGCCGGCCTCAAGCAGCTGCGTATCGCCGAAACGGAAAAATATGCGCATGTGACGTTCTTCTTCAACGGCGGCACGGAAGAGGTGCAGCCGGGCGAAGACCGCCTGCTCATCCCCTCACCGAAAGTGAAAAC
>JAFXLH010000073.1 GCA_017531315.1 Bacillota bacterium | reverse complement strand
TCTTTATCGAGAATGCGTACCAGATCGAGGAAGAGGTTGATGATATCCATATAGATGTCCATGGCGCAGTCGATGGCATTATCCACCGTTTTGGGGTATTGCTGCGCGCGGGCCCAGTCGTAGGCGATGTAGAGGGAGAACAGCACCACGCAGACCCAGGTGGTGGCCATGGTCTGGATGCGGAAGAGGAAGCAGAGCAGCATCACAAAAAGGTTGGCCAGCAGGGTGACGAAGAGGATGCGCCCCAGCCGCGCCGAGCCGAAAATATCCGGCCGCAGCGTGGCGGCGATCAGCATCGCCGCCGTGACCAGTGCCGTCAGCAGCGCCGCCTGCAGGATAATGCCGCTAGCCACGCCCTGCAGCCCCACGCACAGCACCATGCCAAAGGGCACCACTACCATATTGTAGCCAAGGAAGCTGTAGGCCGGGCGGGTGGATTTGACGCCGATGAAGATGCCGGCGAAGGCCAGCAGCATATAGATGAGGAAGAAGGGCAGGGGCGACATACCGACAAACAGCGGTGCGGCATATTTGACCATCAGCACATTGACGAACAGGCCGTAGGCGATGACGCCGCCGATCAGCAGATTATACTTGCGGTCGGAGATAAGCTGATCTTCTGCGACCAGAAAGCGCTGTGATTTATGATCCTGCATAGCAATAGCTCCTTTATGCTTGATGCTGCTATGATAATTGATATTTGTGTAGCGGCATTGTAGCGAAGCTGAACAAAAGATGAAAAAAGAGGGTGCCGTGCGGCACCCTCTCGATTATGCTGATTTATTCCGGAATCATCAGGCCGTATTTGCCGTCGGCACGGCGGTAGACTACATGGGTCTGCTGCGTTTCGGAATCGAGGTAGACATAGAAGCTGTGGCCCAGCAGTTCCAGCTGCATGATCGCTTCTTCGGCGGTCATCGGCTTGGTGGTGTAGGTCTTGGTGCGGACCGGTACTTCGGGTTCTGCTACTTCGTCCGGCAGAGCAGGGGCAGCATCGCGCACGCTTTCCCCACCTTTTTTGTTGGTAAGGCGGCTGCGATATTTGCGAATCTGCTTTTCCAGCTTTTCGCTGACCAGGTCTACGCAGGCATTAGCGTCCTGATCCTGCACTTCGCCGCGGATGATATGACCGTTGCAGGGCAGCGTAACTTCCAGACGGTAAGTATCGCGCACCTGAGTCAAGGTCAGAATGGCTTCATCCAGGGCTACCAGTTTTTCGAGTTTATCCAGTCTTTTTTCGGCATAGGCCTTAAAATCCTTGGGGAACTCAATACCTCTGGCTTTGAACGTGTACAACATAAGCTTCACCCCTTCAAGGAAATTCTACAAGCAGGGTTGCCACGGATCCGTATAACCGGCGCCGCAGCGCCTGTTTTTGTAGTCATTTATTATATTCGCCGCATCTGCCGTATATCCTGCTTTTGTTTACCAAGTAGCGCCGGCGGCGCAGGTGAGCAGCAGCGGCGCTTCCGCACCTTGCTCCAGCAGGGCAGATGAGCAGGCCAGCGCGGTGGCGCCAGTGGTCCAGATATCGTCTACGATGAGGATGCGCTTGCCCCGTACCTGCGGCGATGCACCCATCGAGCCGCGCATCTGGGCGAAGCGCTGCTGGCGCGGCAGATCGTGCAGCGGCGGCGTGTCCTTGATGCGGAAGAGCCAGCCGCCCTCCAGCGGTACGCCCAGCTCTTCTGCCAGCAGCTCCGCCATCAGCTGCGTATGCTCATAGCCGCGCTCCTCCAGGCGCGCTGCCGAGCTGGGCACGGGGACGATGGCGTCGATGCGGTAGGGTGGCTGCCAATCCTGCCAGGCAGCCAGCAGCAGCGCTGCCAGAGTGCGGCGGTGATAAGTCTGGTTATTGTACTTGAAGTCCAGCAGCAGCTCGCGCAGGCGACCCTCATAAGGCAGCGCGGCATAGGCGGCGGCAAAGAGCGGCCGGTACTCGCGGCATTCCGGGCAGATGGCCGCCGTACTCTCGCCAAAGGTGCCGCAGAGGGCGCAGCGGTGCAGGCTCTGCGAGCGGTGGCGGCAGGCCGGGCAGAGGCCGGGGCGGGATACCGCCGCACCGCAGGCGGGACATTCGCGCTGCGGGTAGAGCAGCTGCCATATTTCGTTCAAGTAGCGGCGGTAGCTCATCGGATGCTCCTTAAAGCAAAAGGGGCGCGGTCTGCGCCCCTTGATAGTGGTGTTGCGATTATTTATCGTTGCGGACGAAGATCAGCAGCGCATCCTGCTCTTCATCGGCGATGACCATGCAGCGGCTGTCTTTCTTGATATCGCTGCTGTCGCCGAGGGTGACGCCGTCTTCATCTACGAGGTAGATCAGCGCGGTATCATCGTACCAGATGCTGATGCCATCGCAGCGGAATACCTGCAGGTCGCGGTCGAGATTGCTGATGGCTTTCCATTTGCCGGTCTGCTTCCAGCTGTCTTCGTAGCGGGAGAGCTCTTTCAGCGCATCGAGGTCAAAGTCGGTATCGTCTTCGTCGCAGAGGTCGGCGTAGAGAGTGTCCACATAGGTGAGCAGGCCGTCTTCGGCAAAGAAGACTACGGCGTCATAATCATCCACGTCTTCCCAGTCTTCATCTTCCTCATCGGCGCGGAACTGCATATCGCAGCCGATAAAGGTGATGTAGTATTCGCCCTTGCTCTGATAGATTTCATCGACAACGCCCACGGTGGCCTTCTCGATGTTGAAGACGGGGTTCTTGACCACGGCAACTTCCAGCTCTTCGCCGTCGGCCTTGACGATGCTGATGCTGTCGCCCTTCAGGTTATCGAAGAGGCGCAGCGCGCCGTTATCGATGATGGCAGCCTTGGTGGCGCCGTCCTTTTCGATCAGGCCGAAGAAGACGGTGTCTTCGCCGATGCGGTATTCATCTTCGCCGATGGTGATGGCGGTGCCGCTCATATTGAGCGTCCAGACCTTATCTTCGCCCTTGGCGCCGCTCAGCTTGTCGGCGGTGGCCAGCACGCCGTAGCGGCTGCCTTCCATCACATCGCCCACTTTGGCCTTGAGGCCGGGTACGGTGACGGTGCCTTCGGCGGTCAGTACTTCGGCGGCAGTTTTGCCGGCGGCGCTGACGATGCCGATGTAGTCGGCTTTCAGATTGGCGCACATCAGTACCGCTTCGCCGCGGGTGACGGCGGCAGCGCCGTTGTAGTCGATATTGGCGGCAAGACCGGCGGCGATGATGGCGTCATCGGCCTTGCTCCATTCGGGAGCTTCGCCCAGCAGACGCAGCAGCATCACGCCCAGTTCGCGCTGGGTGATGACATTGTTGGGCAGGGCGGTGCCATCGGCGTAGCCGAGCAGCATACCGGCATCGGCGAGAGCCTGAGCATAACCGGCAAACCAGTCGCCGGCGGCAATATCGGTGAAGGCGTTGCGGTAGGCAACGGGCTGATGGCCGGAGAGGGCGGCGCTGATCTTGAAGAATTCGCGGCGGGCCAGCGGATCGTCCAGGCGCATATTGCCATCGGGGTCGCCGGTGAATACCTGCAGTTCCTTCATCGCATCGGCCGCATCATCCAGCGGGGCGGCATAGGCCATGGCGCAGCAGCCGAGCAGCATTACGGCGGCCAGAACCAGAGTCAGCAGTTTTTTCATCAAAGGTTTCCTCCTTAATATGCCGCAGCTATCAAACAGATTTCACTTGCGGCGTTCATACTATAAGTGCTTGGCTGTAAGTGATGGGAACGCTTAGGCGTATTTCCCGGTCTTACAAGTGCCTTTCACTTATTCTATCACATAAAAGACGGCTTGAACAGAGAAAATGTTCCCGGCTAAAGCGGCATTTTATGTGGCGGAATACAGGAAATAGGTAATTGACAGCGAATTGTAACAAGATAGAGGATTATGCTCATCAGGAGGAAACTATGGGATTTTTTAAATCGTTTTTTGACGACAATGCCAAAGACATCAAGCGATATAGTAAAATAGTAGAAAAGATCAATGCCTATGGCCCGGCGATGCATGATCTGACCGATGCGGAGCTGACCGGCAAGACGGCGGAATTCCGCGCGCGCCTGGCAAATGGCGAAACGGAAGACGACCTGCTGCCGGAAGCCTTCGCCGTCGTGCGCGAAGCGGGCGAGCGCGTGCTCTCGATGCGCCACTTCGACGTGCAGCTGATCGGCGGTCTCGCCCTTTCCGAAGGTCGCATCGCCGAGATGCGTACCGGCGAAGGTAAAACGCTGGTAGCTACCGCCCCTGCTTATCTGCACGCACTTAGTGGCAAGGGCGTACACATCGTCACCGTCAACGATTATCTGGCCCGCCGCGACAGCGAGTGGATGGGCCGCATCTTCCGCTTCCTCGGCCTTTCCGTCGGTCTGGTGGTGCACGGTATGGAAGCGGATGAAAAGCGCCGCGCTTATAATGCCGATATCACCTACGGCACCAACAATGAATTCGGCTTCGACTACTTACGCGACAATATGTCCTTCAGCAAGGAGCATCTGGTGCAGCGCCCGCTGCATTATGCCATCGTCGACGAAGTGGACAGCATCCTCATCGACGAAGCGCGTACGCCGCTGATCATTTCCGGCCCCTCCGGCAAATCCTCCGTCGTCTACTATCAGGCGGCGCAGGTGGTCTCCCGCCTCAAAGAGGAGGAGGACTATACCGTAGATATCAAGCTGCGCGTGGTCACGCTGACCGAGGCCGGTGTGGCGAAGGTGGAAAAGGCGCTGGGCGTGGATAACCTCTATGAAGCCAAGCATACGGAGCTGGCGCATCATATCAACCAGGCTCTGCGCGCCAAGGTGCTGTTCCGCCGCGACCGCGATTATGTGGTCAAAGATGGGCAGGTCATCATCGTCGACGAATTCACCGGCCGCCTGATGTTCGGCCGCCGCTATAACGAGGGTCTGCATCAGGCCATCGAAGCCAAGGAAAAGGTGAAGATCGAGCGCGAAAGCCAGACGCTCGCCTCCATCACCTTCCAGAACTATTTCCGCATGTACGAGCGCCTTTCCGGTATGACCGGTACCGCCCGCACCGAAGAGAACGAATTCCGCCAGATCTACGGTCTGGATGTAGTGGAGATCCCCACCAATAAGCCGGTAGCCCGCGTGGACCATTCCGATGTCATTTACCGCAGCGTACCCGGCAAGTATAAAGCGGTGGTGGAAGAGATCGCCCAGATGCATGCCAGCGGCCGCCCGGTGCTGGTGGGTACTATCTCCATTGAACGCAGCGAAGAGCTTTCCGCCATGCTGACCCGCCGCGGCATCAAGCATCAGGTGCTGAATGCCAAGTATCACGAAAAAGAATCGGAGATCATCGCGCAGGCCGGCCGACTCGGCGCGGTCACCATCGCCACCAATATGGCCGGCCGCGGTACGGATATCGTGCTGGGCGGCAACGGCGAGGCGCTGGCGCAGCATGAGATTTTGAGCCATCCCGAGCGCGAATATACGGATGAAGAGCGCAAGGCGCTGGTAGCCGCCCATGTGGCAGAGACCAAGGCTGAGCATGACAAGGTAGTAGCTCTGGGCGGTCTGCACATCATCGGCACCGAACGCCACGACAGCCGCCGCATCGACAATCAGCTGCGCGGCCGTGCCGGTCGTCAGGGCGACCCGGGCAGCACCCGCTTCTTCTTGTCGATGGAAGATGATCTGGTCAAGCGCTTCGGCGGCAATATCGCCGGTATGATGGATAAATTCGGCATGGACGATTCCGTGCCCATCGATTCCGGCATCATCACCAAGACCATCGAGCAGGCGCAGAAGCGCGTGGAAGAACGCCACTTCGATGCGCGTAAGAACGTGCTGGAATACGATGACGTAATGAACCGTCAGCGCGAGATCGTCTACAAGGAACGCCGCGAGGCGCTGATGGAAGACGACCTCTCGGCCAATGTCAAGCAGATGTTTGCCTCGGTGATCGGCCGCATCGTCGACTATCATGCGGTAGTCAGCGACCATGTGGAAGAGTGGGATCTGGAGCAGCTGCGTAAAGAGCTGCTGGTCTACTGCCCGCTGGAGCTGCCCACCGAAGAGGAACTGAAACAGCTTGCTCCGGATCAGGTAGCCCCGCTCATCACCGAGCGCACGCTGCGCTTCTACGCCCTGCGCGAAGAAAAGATGGGCAGCGAAAAGCTGCGCATCATCGAAAAGCAGGCTATCCTGCAGACGGTAAATGCCAAGTGGATGGATCACCTGGATGCGATGGATCAGATGCGTCAGGGCATCGGCCTGCAGGCCATCGGCAACGAAAATCCGCTCTTCCAGTATCAGAAGGAAGCTCTGGAAATGTTCAATGCGCTGATGGACGACATTCAGTCCACCGTCTGCCGCATCTGCCTCTATGCCGATCTGATCGAGCAGATGGAAGAGCGCACCGATCTGGTGACCAACCGCGACGAAAACGGCGCTGTGAAACGCATGCCGGTGAAAAAGGAACAAACCGTGGGCCGCAACGATTATTGCCCGTGCGGCAGCGGTAAAAAGTATAAAAAGTGCTGCGGCGCCAATAAATAACCGCAGCTCAAGGAGTACAAGGAGGATAATATGGAACTGGAACTGAAACCGATCATTGCTGAGCGCCGCGCGCGTCTGGAAGAATTAAGGAGGTCTCTTTGACTTAGAGGGCAAAGAGGCACGCATCGCTGAACTGGAACAGCAGATGCTGGAACCGAACTTCTGGGACGATAAAGAATCTTCGCAGAAAGTTATCAAGTCCTTGAGCGAAGTCAAAGACGGCGTGCGCAAATTCCGCTATGCGGAAAGCCTGCTGGAAGACGCCGAGGCCAGCTGGGAACTGGCTGTGGAGGCCGATGAGGAAGAACTGGCGCAGGAAGCGGCTAAATTGCTGGATACCTGCGGCAAGGAACTGGAAAACCTCGACCTCGAACTGATGCTTTCCGGCGAATATGACAATCACGACGCCATCATGACCCTGCACGCCGGCGCCGGCGGTCTGGAAGCGCAGGACTGGGTATCCATCCTGCTGCGTATGTACACCCGCTATGCGGAACGCCACGGCTACAAGGTGGAAATGCTGGACAGCCTGCCCGCCGATGAAGGCGGCTACAAGAGCGTCACCATCTCCATCGTCGGCAGCAATGCCTACGGCTACCTGCGCAGCGAGCACGGCGTACACCGCCTGGTACGCATCTCTCCCTACGATGCCGCCGGCCGTCGCCAGACCTCCTTCGCATCCGTAGAAGTAATGCCGCAGGTAGAGGATGACAGCGAAGTAGAGATCCGTCCCGAAGATATTCAGATGGAAGCCACCCGCTCCTCCGGCGCCGGCGGCCAGCACATCAATAAGACCAGCTCGGCAGTGCGCCTTACTCATATTCCTACCGGCATTGTCGTTTTCTGCCAGGAAGAACGCTCTCAGTTCTCCAACCGCGACCGCGCGATGCAGATGCTGCGCAGCAAACTGCTGGAACTGAAGATCCAGCAGCAGGAAGCGGAACTGGCCGAGATCCGCGGCGAACAGCATGAGATCGGCTGGGGCCGCCAGATCCGTTCCTATGTATTCCAGCCGTACCGTCTGGTAAAAGACCTGCGTACCGGCTATGAAATGGGCAACGTGGATGCAGTTATGGATGGCGAACTGGATGGCTTCATCGCCTCTTATCTGCACGGTGAGACCAGAGATTAAGTTTGTTTTAGTATTGGTTTTCAGCATTGAAATATAAATATTTGAAAGGACTTGAGATTATGGAATTCACCACTTCCACTGCTTTTGCTGCGGAAATGCGCTGTCAGATCATCAAGATGCTGACCGCTTCCGGCAGCGGCCATCCGGGCGGCTCTCTTTCCGCCACGGATATCATCGCCCATCTCTATCATACCGAAATGCACGTAGACCCGGCCGAGCCGCAGATGGCTGACCGCGACCGCTTCGTGCTGTGCAAGGGCCATGCCGCCCCGGCGCTCTATGCGGCGCTGGCGCTGCGCGGCTTCTTCCCCGCAGATGACCTGCTCGACCTGCGTAAATACGGCAGCAAGCTGCAGGGCCATCCGGATATGAAGAAAGTTCCCGGCGTCGATATGTCCACCGGCTCTCTCGGTCAGGGCCTCTCCGCTGCCTGCGGTATGGCTCTCGCCGGCAAGCTGAATGCTTCCGAACGCTATGTCTACGCGGTATGCGGCGACGGCGAAATGGAAGAAGGTCAGGTATGGGAAGCTGCGATGTTCGCCGCCCACTATAAGCTGGATAAGCTGATCGCTTTCCTCGATATGAACGGCCTGCAGATCGACGGCCCCACCGAACAGGTAATGAACGTAGCTCCGCTCGATGCCAAATGGGAAGCCTTCGGCTGGCATGTTCAGGTGATCGACGGCCATGACCACGCCGCCATCGCCGCGGCCATCGCCGCCGCCAAAGCGGTAGAGGGCCAGCCCTCGATGATCATCTGCAAGACGGTCAAGGGCAAGGGCGTCAGCTTTATGGAAAATCAGGTAGGCTGGCACGGCGTAGCGCCGAAGCCGGAACAGGCCGAACAGGCTCTGGCAGAAATTGCGAAGGAGGCGAGCAAATGAGCGAAGTGAAAAAGATCGCGACCCGCGAAGCCTATGGTAAAGCTCTGGCAGAACTGGCCGCCACCAACCCCAATGTGGTAGTACTGGATGCCGACCTTGCCAAATCCACCAAGACCGCCGATTTTGCCAAAGTCGCTCCCGACCGCTTCTTCGACTGCGGCATCGCCGAACAGAATATGACCGGCGTGGCTGCCGGCCTTGCCGCCGCCGGCAAGATCCCCTTTGCCAGCTCCTTTGCCGTATTTTCTACCGGCCGCGCCTTTGAGCAGATCCGCAACTCTGTTGCTTATCCCAAGCTCAATGTCAAGATCGCCGCTACCCATGCCGGCATCAGCGTCGGTGAAGACGGTGGTTCTCACCAGTCCATCGAAGATATTGCTCTGATGCGCGCCCTGCCCAATATGACGGTCATCGTACCCGCCGATGCGGAAGAAGCCCGTCAGGCGGTGCTGGCCGCTGCGGAGTATAATGGCCCGGTCTACCTGCGCCTGGGCCGCCTGGCTACCGATGCCGTATTCGGCGCGGATTACAAATTCGAGCTGGGCAAGGGCGTGCTGGTACGCCCCGGCAGCGATATCGTCATCTTTGCCTGCGGTATGATGGTGGGTGAAGCGATGAAAGCTGCCGACCTGCTGGCCGAAGAAGGCATCTCTGCCGCCGTGGCCAATATCGCCACCATCAAGCCGCTGGATACCGCCTTCATCGCTGCTCAGGCCGCTGCCTGCGGCGCTGCGCTGACTGTGGAAGAGCACAGCATCATCGGCGGCCTCGGCTCTGCTGTGGCGGAAACGCTCGCCGAAACCACCCCCGTGCCGTTTGGCCGCGTGGGCGTGGAAGACCAGTTCGGTCAGAGCGGCAGCCCGGCCGTGCTGCTGCGTGCCTACGGTCTGACTGCGGAAAATATCGCCAGCCGCGCCAAGGGCGTCATCGCCAAAAAGAAATAAGCACCCCCAAGAGGACGGAGATAATCCGTCCTCTTTTTTCTTGGCGGCGGTGAAACAAAAAGCGCATTTTTTCCGTCTAATAATGTGGATTTTCCCCATGCTGCGCGGGCAAATACTCCGGGATGCCAATATTTGGCAAATATGATGCAAATCTGCCTCGAAAACGCCGCATACTGGGCAAATGTGAAAATTTTCTGCTGCTTTTTTGCGCAAATATAGTAGATGCGGCAGGTGATAGGTACTATCTGTCGAAAATATTATGTTTGTGAAGCAGTTGTAAAAAGCCGCCGCCAAAGGCGGTAAAAGAGATAAATCAGGGGTGGAAAAATGCTGATCCAAACGGTAGATCTGTGCAAGACCTATAAGAACGGTCTGGAAGCATTGCATAATATCAACTTGAGCATCGAGCCGGGGGAATTCGTCTTCCTCACCGGTGAAAGCGGTGCCGGTAAATCGACGCTGATCAAGCTGCTGTTCCGCGAGCAGCAGCCTACTTCCGGCTTCATCATGATCTCCGGCAAAAATATCAACCGCCTCGGCCGCAAGGATGTAGTGCGCCTGCGCCGCAATACCGGCGTGGTTTTTCAGGATTTCCGCCTGATGGAAAACAGCAATGTTTTTGATAATGTCGCCTTCGCCCTGAAGGCGGTGGAGCGCCCGTGGGAAGAGATCAAGACCCGCGTGCCGGAAGTGCTGGAATGGGTGGGCCTGGCCGGCCGTGAGAAAGAGAACGTGATGCATCTTTCCGGCGGCGAGCAGCAGCGTGTGGCGGTGGCGCGTGCCATCATCAACGATCCGCTGATCCTCTTTGCCGACGAACCGACCGGTGACCTGGACCCCAATACCTCTGCCGAGCTGATGAAGCTGTTCGAGCAGATCAATGCCGCCGGCACCACCGTAGTTATGGCCACCCACGATCAGGACATCGTGGAAAAGATGCAGAAGCGCGTTATCACCCTGCGTAAGGGCCGTCTGGTCAATGATGCGATAGGAGGATTCAGCCTGTGAAGATGAAGAGCTTCCGCTACATATTCCCGCAGACCTTCAAGTCGATGCTGGCCAATGGCTGGATGACTTTTGCGGCGGTGATGACCATCACCATCTCCCTGTTCCTCTGCACGCTGTTCTGGCTGCTGGTGATCAATGTGGACGCCAATGCCACCGCGCTGGAAGAGGATGTACGCATCAGCGCCTATATCAAAGAAGATACGCAGGATTATTCCTACGACCGACTCTATTACGATATCCTCGCCATTGAGGGCGTGGAAGCGGTAGAGTATATCAGCCGCGAAGACGGGCTGAAAAATATCGCCGGCCGCTTTGGCAATACCGACCTGCTGGCGGCCATGGGCGGCGTCAATCCGCTGCCGGATTGCTACTCCATCACCGCCGAAAGCAAGGATCATGTGGCTTCCATCGCCAAGAAGCTGGAAAGCTTCACCGAGATCGACGATATCCGCTACGGTGAAGAGACGGTAGACCGCCTGTTTGCGCTCACCGATACGCTGCGTATCGGCGGCCTGATCCTGATGCTGCTGATGGCGTTGGCGGCGGTGGTGCTGATCTCGATGAGCATCCGCCTGACCGTGATGGCGCGCAAGAAAGAGATCATGGTAATGAAGTGGACGGGCGCCACCAATGCCTTCATCCGCTGGCCGTTCATCTTAGAGGGCCTGTTCCTCGGCCTGATGGGCGCGGTGCTGGCGCTGGGGCTGGCGCTGGTCTGCTACCATTACGCGCTGGGCTATATCGCGCAGTATGTATCCTTCCTGGTAGTGCTGCCGCTCAGCGCGGTATGGCAGACCACTGTGCTGTTTGCGCTGGGCGCCGGGCTGCTGCTGGGTATGCTGGGCAGCTTCTTCCCGCTGGCCCGCTTCCTCGATGTATAAGGGGGTGCGGCCGTGAAAAAGTTACTGAAAAGTACCCTGTTTCTGCTGGTGCTGGTAGCGGCCTTCTTCGCCCTGCCGCAGCAGTCGGAACGGCCGCTGCTGGCTACCGGCAGCGATCCGCTGGCCGATTATCGCAACCAGCAAAAAGAGCTCTACGATCAGCTGAAAGATATGGAAAAAGAGATCAAAGGTCTGGAGGCGGACGTCAAGAGCCGCAGCGCCCAGATCCAGCAGATCTCTTTGGAAGTGACTATGTATCAGCAGCAGGCGGCATTGGCGCAGGCTGCTATCGATGAGACCAATATTCAGATCGCCGATACCGAAGCGGGCATCGAGATTACCGAGCAGCGCCTGGCCGAGCAGCGCAGCGCGCTGGCCAACCGCCTCTACAATCTCTATGTAGACGGCGATATCACCGTGCTGGACGTCATCTTCGAGGCGGCGAGCTTCCACGATTTTCTGGTGCTGTATGATATGATGGGCCGCATCGTGGAGCAGGATAATGCGATGATCGACGGCATCAACGAAGACCTCGCTTATCTGCAGGAGGCCAAGGCGCTGCTGGAACAGCGCCGCGCCGATCTGGAAGTGCTGCTTGCGGACTATAACGACACTATCGGCTCGCTGGTGGCCTCGCAGGCGCGGCATCAGGAACTGATCGACGAGAGCAAGATGAGCATCGCCGAGCTGGAAGAGCTGTATGCGGAAATGGAACGCGAAGAAGAAGAGCTGAAGGTGCTGATCCGCAGCCTGCTGGCCAACAGCAACAGCAACCTCTCCTTTGGCGGCGAATTCATCTGGCCGCTGCCTTCCGGACATACCACCGTTACCTCGGAATACAAGATGCGCTTCCATCCGGTGCTGAAGGTGAATAAGTGGCATACCGGCATCGATATCGGCGCGCCCAACGGCACCAGCATCTATGCCGCGGCAGATGGCGAAGTGATCTTCGTCGGCCGCAGCACCGCCTGGGGCAACTATGTGATGGTGGACCACGGCGACGGCATCGTCACCCTCTATGCCCATATGTCCAAGACTGCGGCAGAGGTGGATACCTACGTATTTGCCGGAGATACCATCGGCTATGTCGGCTCTACCGGCTATTCCACCGGCAATCACCTGCACTTCGAGGTGCGTGTGAACGGCGCTCATACCAGCCCGTGGAAGTACCTGAAGAAGTAAAAAATCGTTCTATATAATGATAAATTTCTTGCAATCGGAAATAGTATTTGTTACAATAACCGTTGTTGCCTGAAACGAATGGAGAAACTATGAAAAAACTGCTGCTGGCATGGTGCCTGCTGTCGGCCCTGATAATGGGCGGCTGCGGCGCCGAATATGTACCGCAGGCGGATATGGCAGAAGAAGCGCAGCTGCTGGCTGCGGCGGCCGATCAGCTGATCGAAGCCGAGTACGACGCTTATGCCGACTACCTCACCGCCGATGAGTACCGCCTTTCCTACGATTCATTCTTAGGCGTATTCGGCGGCATCGGCATCTCGATGATCCAGAACGAACCGGGTACCACCGTGGTCTATGCGGTGATGACCGGCAAACCGGCCGATGTGGCGGGCGTGCTGATGGATGATGTGCTGGTGGCGGCAGACGGCGAGCCTCTCGAGGGGCTTACCCTGGATGAGGTAGCCTTGCTGATCCGCGGCGAGGTCGGCAGTACGGTGCAGCTTACGGTGCGCCATAGCGATGGCCGCGAAGAAACGCTGCAGATTGTGCGCGAGCAGATCGAAGAAAGCAGCGTCAGCGGGCAGTGGCTGGATGCGGAGCAGGGGATAGCCTATATCTCCATCACCTCTTTTTCCAACTACACCGCCAATGAATTTGTAGAAGT
>JAFXLH010000072.1 GCA_017531315.1 Bacillota bacterium | reverse complement strand
TTGGTGATGGTGGCGCGTTCCGGCACGGAAAGCGTGGCCACGCCCGGGCCACCCCACTCGATGATAGCGCCGACGCCGCCTTTGACCGAGAGTATACGCAGCAGCTCCAGGCTGACATCCTTGGCCGTGACATACGGCGGCAGGCTGCCGGTAAGATTGACTTTGTACATCTTCGGCATAGTGATGTAGTAGGCGCCGCCGCCCATTGCTACGGCTACATCCAGCCCGCCCGCACCAAAGGCCAGCATGCCGATGCCGCCGCCGGTGGGCGTATGGCTGTCCGAGCCGATCAGCGTTTTGCCCGGCTTGCCGAAGCGTTCCAGATGCACCTGATGGCAGATACCGTTGCCGGGGCGGGAGAAGTAGACGCCATGCTTGGCGGCCACGGTCTGCAGGTAGCGGTGGTCGTCGGCGTTTTCGAAGCCGCACTGCAGCGTATTGTGGTCAACATAGGCCACGCTCAGCTCGGTCTTGACACGCGGGATGCCCATCGTCTCAAATTCCAGATAGGCCATAGTGCCGGTGGCATCCTGCGTCAGCGTCTGGTCTATTTTCAGCGCCACCTCGCTGCCGGGGGTCATATCGCCGGCCAGCAGATGCGCGCGGATGATTTTTTGTGCAATAGTTTCAGCCATTATTCTTTAACCTCGCGATCATGTTTTCTTTGGCATTGTTTACGTGTCTGGCGGTCAGCTCGGCGGCTTTATCCGCATCTTTGGCGGCAATGGCATCAAATATAGCGCGATGCTCTGCCACCATACCGCCGATGCGATTGGGGTCTTCGATAGAAGATTTGCGGTAGCGCTGCGTTTTTCGATGCATCATCTGCAGCGTATCGGTGATCACGGCGCGGCCGCAGAGGCGGCAGATAACTTTATGAAATTGATTATCCATCTCGCGCAGGCGCTCGGTGTTATTCTTTTGGTAATAGAATTCCTGCAGATCGACGATGTTCTGCAGCTCTTCCAGCCCCGCCGCATCCAGATTCAAGGCGGCATAGTAGGAAGCCAGCGGCTCGATATGCTGGCGTATGGTCATGATGTCCAGCAGGTCGTCTTCACTGATGCCCAGCACACGGCTGCCCTTGCCGGTATCTTCGATCAGCCGCTCCTGCTCCAGGCGGCGCAGCGCCTCGCGAATCGGCGTGCGGCTGACGCCCAGCTGCTCCACTAATCCCAGCTCCGTCAGGATATCGCCGCGCTGATACACGCCCATGATAATATCGCGCTCCAGCTGCGCAAAAACCTGATCTGCCAGCGACATACTTTTGAATTCTTTCATAGCGCCTCCACTAAGTGTATTATTGTATACAATTATACCAAGCTAAATTGATTTGTCAAGCGAATTGTCTGACAATTTGATTTTATGCGTTAAATAAGCAAAATTTGTAGTTTACTATCGAAATTATGCGTGATAAAATGAATAAAACAACATATCGACAAAACAAGGAGGGCTTATGGATAAACTGATCACCGCTGCTGAAGCAGCAAGCTATGTCAAAGACGGCATGACCATTATGGTCGGCGGATTTCACGGCTGCGGCAGCCCGCATCAAATCCTCGATGCTCTGGTCGCCTCTCCCGTTAAGGATCTCACTCTCATCTGCAACGATTCCGGCCTGCATGACGGCCCCGGCGGCCGCGATTATTACGGTGTGGCAGCGCTGCTGCATGCCGGCAAGCTGAAGAAGATCTACTGCACCCACGTAGGCATGAACCCGGAGATTTCCCGCATGGTCAATAGCGGCAGGGTGGAGCTGGTACTGGTGCCGCAGGGCTCGATGGCGGAAATGATTCGTGCCGGCGGCGCGGGTTTAGGCGGCGTGCTGACCCGTACCGGCCTCGGTACGGAAGTAGAGGATCAGGAGTATGTAGCCGGCAAGACCACCATTGACGGCGTGGAATACCTGATCAAGCGCCCGCTGCGTGCCGATGTAGCGCTGATTGCCGGCTACAAGGCCGATAAATTCGGCAATATCTGGTACAAAGGCACCATGCGCAATACTAACGTGGTCATGGCCACCGCCGCCGATAAGGTCATCGCTGAAGTGGTAGAAGTAGTGGAAATCGGCGAGATCCCGCCGGAAGATATCGTTACCTCCGGCGTTCTAGTAGATCATCTGGTCAAAGGAGGTATCAGCAAATGATGGATAAAGACGCTATTCGCGCTACTATTGCAGCCCGTGCCGCCAAAGAGCTGCACGACGGCGACGTGGTAAACCTCGGCATCGGCATCCCCACCGAAGTGACCAAATACCTGCCGGAGGGCGTGACCATCTTCCTCCAGTCGGAAAACGGCATCATCGGCACCGGCGCTACTCCCGGCCCGGATGCGTCCGACCTGCGCTACTACACCGATGCCGGCCGCGGCCCGGCCACCGTTGCTCCCTATGGCGCTTACATCGATTCTGCCACCTCTTTCTCGCTGATCCGCGGCGGCCACATTGACGTAACGATGCTGGGCGCGCTGGAAGTGGACCAGCAGGGCAATCTGGCCAACTGGATCATCCCCGGCATCAAGTTTATGGGCATGGGCGGCGCGATGGATCTGGTCAATGGCGCCAAAAAGGTCATCGTCACCATGGAACATACCGTAAAAGGCGCGCCGAAGATCCTTGAAGACTGCTACCTGCCGCTGACCGGCGAAAAATGCGTCAATATGATCATCACCGAAATGGGCGTGATGACCATCGGCGAAGACGGCATTACGCTGACTGAAATCAACCCACAGTACACCGTAGAAGATATTCAGGCCGTGACGGAAGCCAAGCTGATCATCAGCCCCGACCTGAAACCGATGTGCTGATGCTCCAACAAGAAAAGACCTCCCAAATCGGGAGGTCTTTTTTAATGCAAGTTTTACTGTTTATCTGCTGCGGTGAAGGGGTCGCCGCAGTTGGGGCAGAATCTGGGCGGATTCTGCGGGTCCTGCGGCAGCCAGCCGCATTTATCGCATTTGTAGGTAGCTACTTCCGCCGGCTTGGGAGTGCCGCAATTGGCGCAGAATTTGCCGCCGCACAAATTATTGCAGCTGGGGCAGTTCCAGCTGTTGCTGGCGGGACGGGCAGCGCCGCAATTACTGCAGAAGTTGCTGGTATTGCCGATTTGCTGGCAGGCGGTGCAGGCCCAGCTGTTCGCCGGGGCCGCCGGGGCAGCAGGAGTGGGCGCAGCGGGCTTTTCCATGGCAAAAAGGTTGCCGATCTGCGCGCCGCCGACGCCGGCAGCCATATTCATACCGGCCAGACCCATAAATGCCCCCGTGCCTTCATTGGCGGCAGCGGCCTGCATCGCGGCGGCGGTAGCGCCGGTGAGGTGAGCGGCGGCCATATGCGGATCACGGAAGGCTGCATTGCGCTGCAGCTCCTTGATCATCGCTTCATCTTCTTCGGAAGCCTTGATGCTGCTGACGGCAAAGCTGGAGATGACCAGACCGCGCAGCTGCTGCCACTTGGCAGTCAGCTCTTCGTTAAGCGCCGCCGCCAGGGCTTCGGTATGACCGGGCACTTCGCTGTAGCGCACGCCCTGCGCAGAGATCTTGGCAAAGGCGGGCTGGAGCGCGGTAAGCAGCTCAGCACGCAGCTGGCTGTCGATGGCGTCGCGGCGGTATTCGCTCTCGATATTGCCGCAGACATTGGTATAGAAGAGGATCGGATCGGCGATGCGGTAGCTGTATTCGCCGAAGCAGCGCACGGAAATGTCGATATCAAGGCCGACATTCTTATATACCACGCGGAACGGTACGGCATTGGTAGTGCCGTACTTATTGCCGATGATCTCTTTGGTGTTGAAGTAGTAAATACGCTGGTCTTTGGCAGTATCGCCGCCAAAGGTGAAGCGCTTGCCGATAGTCTTGAAGCTTTCGATGATCGATTCGCCCAGCTTGCCGACGAAGATGGAAGGCTCGGTGGAGCTGTCCCAGGTGAATTCGCCCGGCTCGGCGCAGACTTCCACCACTTTGCCCTGCTCGACGATGATCATGCACTGACCGTCGTTGACGGCGATGATGGAGCCATTGGTGATGATATTATCTTCGGCATTTTTGTTGGTGCTGCGGCGGGCAGAGGTGCGCTTGCAGCCCTTGGCTGCCAGAACATCCGCTTCCAGCGCCTCGCAATAGAAATACTCGCGCCACTGATCGGCCAATACGCCGCCGGTAGCACCGCTGATAGCTTTGATCAAACCCATAAGTTTATCCCCTTTCGCCAATAGTTTAGATTCAGGGTCAACACTTTATAATTGGCGATTTATTCTAAAATACCAGCTTCAATGCAGCTTAGAACTTCAGCCAGCGATAAATCATGCTCTTTTGCCAGCCGGGCCAGATCATCGTACTCCCACTTTTCGCGGGTGATGCCGAAACCTTGGGAGACCTTTTTCCGCACCGGGCCGAGGCAGGTATCTTCGGTAATGATATCGCGCTGCAGTACGTGGCGGGCACACAGCGTTTCCCGCACGCCGATGGTGGTGGTGTGGAGGAAGATCTGCTGCAGCATAGCTTCACGCTGCGCTTCGCGGCAGATGACGGTGATAAGCGTACCAGGGCGGCTCTTCTTCATACCGACGGCGGTAGTGAACACTTCCCGCGCACCGGCTGCCAGCAGCTGCTCCATGGCAAAGCCGATGGCCTCACCGCTCATATCGTCTACATTGAAGCTGATTTCCAGCACCTTATCGGCAGGCTCAGCGCTTTCGCCCAGCATAGCACGCACACAATTAGCACGGGGGAAATCCTTCTTGCCCATGCCGTAGCCGATGGCAGATACTTGCAGCACCGGCATCGCGCCAAATTCGCTCACGAAATGCCTGAGCAGAGCCGCACCGGTAGGAGTGCACAGCTCACCGCGGATATCTCCGCTGTAAATGGGCACACCCTGCAAAATAGAGGCGGTAGCGGGAGCAGGCACAGGCAGGATGCCGTGCGCACAGCGCACCTGACCGCTGCCCACATGCACGGGCGAAGCGATGATCTTATCTACCGCCAGCTCTTCGATAAGCAGGCAGACCGCGCAGATATCAGCGATGGCATCCAGCATGCCTACCTCGTGAAAGTGGACTTCGGTCACCGGTTTGCCATGCGCCTTGCTCTCGGCCTCGGCGATAAGCGTATATACCGCCAGCACATCGCCCCGAACCTTGGCCGATAGCGGCAGGGCGTTGATAATAGCTTCTATATCTGCCAAAGAGCGGTGCTCGTGGTGATGAGTTTGCTCTTCGTGGTGATGTTCATGATGATGGTGGTGATGTTCGTGTTCGTGGTCATGCTCGTGATTGTGATGATGGTCGTGATGATGCGGCACATCGCAGCTTTCTTCTTCCGTGCCGCCCACTATCATCCGCACATGGCTGCCGCAGATACCGCATTTTTCGGCCGCATCCACGCGCATCACCACATCCGGCAGGCCTAAGCTGTTGAACTTATCGACAAAAGCCTGCCGCTCCGGCAGCAGTTCCAGCAGCGCGGCGGTCAGCATATCCCCTGCTGCACCCATACCGCAGTCCAAATAGAGCGTTCTCATTTCTTCACCTCCAGATGATTGATCATACTGGCCAGATAGCCCGCGCCAAAGCCATTATCGATATTGACCACCGATACGCCGCTGGCGCAGGAATTGAGCATCGAGAGCAGCGCCGCTACGCCGCCAAAGGATGCGCCGTAGCCGACCGAGGTAGGTACGGCGATAACCGGGCAATCGGCCATACCGCCAATCACGCTGGCCAGCGCGCCTTCCATGCCGGCGATGGCGATGATAACGGTAGCGCCCATAATATCTTCCATAGAGGCCAGCAGGCGATGCAGGCCGGCCACGCCTACATCATAGAGGCGCACCACCTGATTGCCCAGCACTTCTGCGGTGAGCGCGGCTTCTTCCGCCACCGGGATATCGCTGGTGCCGCCGGTAGCCACCACGATGCGGCCAATGCCGTCAGCCTGCGGCATACCGCCGATGACAGCTACCTTGGCCTGTTCGTGATATTCGAGCGGATGCGCGGCGTTGACGACAGCCGCAGCTTCTGCATCCAGACGGGTGATCAGCACGCGGTCCTGACCGCGATCCTTCATCGTCTGCACGATGCCGATGATCTGCTGCGGTGTTTTGCCCGCGCCATAGATCACTTCCGCTACGCCCTGGCGCACCTTGCGGTGCATATCCAC
>JAFXLH010000071.1 GCA_017531315.1 Bacillota bacterium | reverse complement strand
GGTGCTGGGTCTGGTAGAAAACTGCGCCTATTTTGTCTGCGATGAATGCGAAAAGAAACACTATATCTATGGTGAGAGCCGCGCCAAAGAGCTGGCCGCCCGCTATGACATCCCGCTGCTGGCGCAGCTGCCGCTCGACCCCGCCATTGCCCGCGCCTGCGATGAAGGCCGCGTAGAAGAAGTGCAGCTGCCGCGGCTTGATGAGCTGTTGAACAGCCTGTAATAGTTGTGAGGATTTAATGGTTGCCGAACTGATTCAAGAACTGCTGCAAAACAAAATATTGCTTACTGCAGCCATCGCCGGCTTCAGCGCCCAGTTTATCAAAGCGGTACTCTATGCTTTTATCTATCATGAGTGGAGCTGGGAGCGTATGTTTGGCGCCGGTGGCATGCCCAGTTCCCATGCGGCTACCGTTATTGCATCCGACGTTACCGCCGCCGCTTGCTACGGCCTTTCTTCTTTTGAGTTTGGTATCACCATGATACTCACTTTTGTAGTACTGCATGATGCCAGCGGCGTGCGCCTGGAGACCGGCCGCCAATCCGCGGCATTGAATCACATCATCGAAGTAATCAAAGATATGAGCACCGATCCGCGCTCGCAGAATCTGGAATCCGGCTTCAAGGAGCTGGTCGGTCATACCCCGCTGCAGGTCGTCATCGGCAGTCTTTACGGTCTGGCGCTGGGTATCTTACTTAATATCTGATTTTCAAGAGTCGCTATATGCGGCTCTTTTTTGTTTGCGCAATCTTTACTTGCCCAAACAACGCTTTTGCGGTAGAATAATTCTGTATTAATATATCTTGCATCAGGCAGGAGGAAAACCAATGCAGCATCACTTTTTTGCCTATCTTTCGCGTATGTCGCTGATCAAGCGCTGGAGCTTGATGCGTTGCTTCCGCGAGGAAAATCTGGCTGAACATACACTGGAGGTCGTGCAGATCGCGCAGGCGCTGGCTATTATCGGCAACACTTATTTCGAACAGCAAAATGATGTAGGGCTTGCGGTGCAGCTGGCCCTGATGCATGATGCGCCGGAAGTACTGACCGGCGACCTGCCCACGCCCGTCAAATACTTCAATCCCCGCATCCACTCCGCTTATCAGGAGATCGAGCAGGTAGCCGAGGAAAAACTGCTTTCCTACCTGCCCGATGAGCTGGCCGAGGCCTACCGTCCGCTGCTGCAGCCCGCGGACAGCCCGGAGCTGCGCCTAGTCAAAGCAGCCGACAAGATCTCCGCTCACCTGAAATGCCTCGGCGAAAGCTATGCTGGCAACAGCGATTTCCGCATTGCCGAGCAGGCCACGCTGAAGGCGGTAGAAAAATACTACGACCTGCCGCAGGTGGTATGGTTCATGGAGCATTGCCTGGAAAGCTACAGCCGTACGCTTGACGAATTAGACTGATGAAAGATAAACTGATTATATTCGACATGGATAATACTGTGCTCAGCTCCCGCATCGATTTCCCGCTGATGGACGCGGAAACGCAGCGGATACTGACGGAATTTGGCGTAGCTGCCGACCCGCAGCTTGCCACCTCGCCGCAGATGAACAAGCTGGAAGCTGCTGGCCGCATCAGCCCCGCCTGCCGTACGGCGGTGTGGCAGCGCGTGGCGGAAATCGAGCAGCAGGGGATGCAGCTGGCTGAGGCTGAGCCCGGCATCGACGCGCTGCTCACGCAGCTGCAGCAGCAGGCGCATCTGGTGCTGATCACCAACAACTGCGAAGCCTTTGCGCTGGAAAGCATGCGCCGCTTGCAGCTGGAGAGTTACTTCGAGCACATTTGGGGCAGGGAATCGCTGAGCGAGCTGAAACCTGCACCCGGCGGCTTGCTGCAGGCGCTGGCCGAGTATCCGCAGCTTACTGCCGCCGATGCGCTGATGGTTGGCGATGGTGATACCGATTTTCAGGCCGCCAGAGCCGCAAAAATGAAGTTTGTCGCTTATACGGGCAGCCGCGACATCAACTGGCCGCAGGGCAGCGCAGATTTGCTTCTCGCGGCCTGGGATGAGAGCGCTGCCGATCGAATTTTGGAGCTTTTTGCTTAAGAGAGGTTATTATGGAACGCGGTTTGTTTATTACGTTTGAAGGTATAGATAATTGCGGTAAAAGCGTGATGTCCCGCCGCCTGGCCGAGGAATTGCGCGGCATGGGCTACGACGTCATCCTCACCCGCCAGCCCGGCGGCACGGCACTGGGGCAGCAGCTGCGCCAGGTTTTGCTGCATCCGGATGCGGACGGGCTGGATGAGCGTGCTGAAGCGCTGGTTTTTGCCGCTGACCGTGCCTACCACGTGAAAAAGCTGGTACGCCCGGCGCTGGAGCAGGGGATTATTGTCATCTGCGACCGCTACGGCGATTCGCTGGTGGCCTATCAGGGCGGCGGCCGCGGCATGGATAAAGCCTTTTTGCGCCGACTCAATGCTTTTGCCACCGATGATCTGGTGCCGGATCTGACCTATTATCTTGCCATCGATCACGCTACTTCTGCCGCGCGGCAGGAAGGCGGCTGCGACTTTATCGAAAGTGAGAGCGCGGCCTTTTTCCAGCGCGTTATCGATACCTTTGAAGCTTTGGCCGCAGAGCAGCCGCAGCGCTTCTGCCGCATTGACGCCACCCAGCCGATGGAAAGCGTATACGCGCAGGTAAAGGCTGCCGCGCTGGAAAGGCTGGCCGCCCGATGAGCGCCCTCTTTTGCGATACCGGGCGCCTCAGCCACGCTTATCTGCTTTCCGGCGGTGGGACTATGGAACAGGCGCTGCTGCTGGCGCAGTATCTTAACTGCGAAGATGCAGAAGGCGGCTTACCCTGCGGCTTATGCCCCGCCTGCAAAAAGGTGCTGGCCGGGGTGCATCCGGATGTGCATATCGTAGAGCCGGCCGGCGTCAATCATCGCATTAAAGATTTGCGCGAAATGCAGGAGCAGGCCAATCTGCAGCCCTATATCGGCAAGTACAAAGTCTTTATCATTACCGATGCCGAGCGCATGGACGCCCCGGCTGCCAACTGCCTGCTGAAAACGCTGGAAGAGCCGCCGGCGCAGACCGTGCTGGTGCTGATATCCGGCAATAATAACAAGCTGCTGCCCACCATCCTTTCCCGCTGCCAGGCCTACACCTGCAGCAGCGCCGCGGAAGCTGCCGCCGCTGCCGAGCTGCAGCTGGTGGCGGATATGGCAGACAGCGCCTATAAGCTGCTGATGGATCTGCCGCAGCTCAGCCAGTGGCAGGCTCTGCAGCTGGCGCGTGTCTATGAGAAGGATAAGGACTCCCAGCTGGCCTTTTATATCGCAGTCTGGCAGCTGCTGCATCAGGCTGCGCGGCGCGATCTGGAGCTGCCGTACAGCGCGGAAACGGCGCTGCAGGCGGCGCTGATGCTGGAGACCTGCATCGACTATCAGCGCCGCAACATCAACCAGAAACTGCTGGCAGATGTAGTCTACTTGCGCCTGTGGCAAATGGCACAAAGCGACAATGCGTAATGCTTGTAATTAGCGGTGCAAATATGATATAATACCTTGTCAACCAAGATACGGAGGTATTCTATGACCAAGATCGTTGGCGTTCGCTTTCGACCGAACGGTAAAATATATTATTTCCAGCCGCAGGACCTGCACATCGAAAACGGTGATCCGGTGATCGTGGAAACTGCCCGCGGCATCGAATTCGGCCATGTGGTGCTGCCGCCGCGTGAAGTGAGCAATAAAGAGATCACCGCGCCGCTGAAAGACGTGCTACGCGTGGCTACTGCCGAAGATATCGCCAAGAACAACGAAAATAAAGAAGCGGAAAAGAAGGCCTTTGCCGTATGCCAGCAGAAAATCGCCCAGCATAATTTGCCTATCAAGCTGGTAGAAGTTTCTTATGCTTTTGATGTGAGCAAGATCATCTTCTACTTCACCGCTGATGGTCGCGTCGATTTCCGCGATCTGGTAAAAGACCTGGCATCCGTCTTCCGCACCCGCATCGAGCTGCGCCAGATCGGCGTGCGCGATCAGGCCAAGATCGTGGGTGGTCTGGGTACTTGCGGCAGAGAGCTGTGCTGCCATTCCGTTTTGAGCGATTTTCAGCCTGTTTCCATCAAGATGGCCAAGAAGCAGAACCTTTCTCTCAACCCGGCCAAAATTTCCGGCTGCTGTGGCCGTTTGATGTGCTGCCTGAAGTTTGAAAACTACGATGATGATGAACGCAGCAAGAAGGGAAAACCGCGCTACACCTATGACGGTGATGATGCCGATGATCGCGACCTGCGTTTGCTGGAGGATTAGTTTGTGACTTTAACGGAAGATATCCGCTTCTTTGAACAGCGTCTGCGCGAAATGGCCGAAGAGGCCGTGGAACTGCAGGCCCGTGTGGCGGAACTGGAAAGACACAACCAAATACTGCAAAAGGAACTGGAGGAAGCTTCCCGCGCCGTAGGCAGCGGTTTTTCGCCGCTGACCAAGCTCTACGATGAGGGCTTCCACGTTTGTCATGCTTCTTACGCTTCGCCGCGCGACCTGCATGAAGATTGCCCGTGGTGTCTGTCGCTGCTGCATCATCGCGGCCGCAATAATGCTGTTACCATAGCGGAGACTTCTTTGCATGATTGAACTGCTGCCCGGGGAAAGAATAGACAGTTTGCAAATCCAGGGGCTGAGGATCATCCAAAATTCCTCAGCTCCTTGTTTTTCTGTAGATGCGGTGCTGCTCAGCTGGTTTGCTGCACCAAAAAGCGGCGAGCTGGCAGTAGACCTGGGCACCGGCACCGGCATCGTGCCGCTGCTGCTGTGGGGCAGGGAAGAGGGCTGCCGCGTGCGCGCTCTGGAGCTGATGCCACAGATGGCGGATATGGCGCAGCGCAGCGTGCAGCTGAACGGGCTTGCGGCGCAGATAGAGGTGCGCTGCGGCGACCTGCGCGCCGACCTGCCTGATGAGTGGCGGGGCGCGGCGGATATCGTCACCATGAACCCGCCCTATTTCGCGCTCGGCAGCGGCAAGGCCAGCGGCGATGAGCTGCGCTTGGCCGCCCGCCACGAATACCACGGCACGCTGGCCGATTGGCTGGCGGCTGCCAAACGACTGTTGAAGCCCGCCGGCCGCATCGCCATGGTGCATCGTGCCGAGCGCCTGCCGGATATCCGCAGGGCGCTGGCGAAAAACGGGCTGAGCATGCAGCGTCTGCTGCCCGTGGCGCCGTACCCCGGCAAAGCTGCCAATCTGGTGCTGGTGCAGGCCGGATTTGCGGCTGATGCGCCGATAGAAGAAGATACTTTTTACATCTACAATGCTGCCGGCAACAGCCAGAATTACAGCCCGGCTATGGCAGCTATCTACCGCGGAGGTGATATTGATGAGCGGAACTCTATATCTGGTAGCCACGCCGATCGGTAATCTGGAAGATATGACCTACCGCGCCGTACGCATTTTAGGCGAAGTTGATCTTATCGCCGCCGAAGATACGCGCGTCAGCCGCCGCCTGCTCAATCACTTTGAGATCAGCAAGCCGCTGATCAGCTACTTTGAGCACAATAAGCGCCTGCGCGAGGATGAGCTACTGCAGCATCTGCTGACGGGCGAAGATGTGGCGCTGATCTGCGATGCCGGCACTCCCGCCATCAGCGACCCCGGCGCGGATATCGCCAGGAGCGCCATCGAGCACGGCATCAATGTGGTGCCGATCCCCGGTTGCTGCGCTGCCATCAGCGCGCTCACTGCTGCCGGGCTGGATACGCATCAGTTCAGCTTCATCGGCTTCCTGCCGCGCGAGAAGAAAGATCGCCGAGCCGCTTTGCAGGCGGTAGCTGCCGAACAACGTACGCTGGTATTCTACGAAGCGCCGCATCGGCTGAAGGCCGTGCTGGAGGATATGGTCGCCGCCTTTGGTGAACAGCGCCGCGCTGCTGCCTGCCGCGAGCTGACCAAGCTGCACGAAGAATTCGTGCGCGGTACGCTGGCCGAGATCAGTGAGCACTTTGCGGTCAATGATCCGCGCGGTGAATTCGTGCTGGTCATCGCAGGAGCCGAGCCGCCCGCGCCTACCGCCGCGCCGGATGAGGCAGATCTGGCAGATATGCTGAACGAGCTTATCGCCGGCGGTCTGCCGCGCAAAGCTGCCGCCAAACAGCTGGCTGCCGAATACGGCCTTTCTGCCAAGGATGTGTACGCAATCGGCCTCAAATAAACTATCCAGGGAGGCTTCGGCCTCCCTTTTTTACAGGCAACTTATGAAAAGAGATCTAACACAGGGCAATATCACCCGCGGTCTGCTGCTGTTTGCGCTGCCGCTGATATTGGGCAATCTGCTGCAGCAATTCTATAATCTGGCCGATACCTGGATCGTCGGCCGCTATATCGGCGACGGCGCGCTGGCTGCGGTCGGCTCTTCCTATACGCTGATGACCTTCCTTACCTCCATTTTGCTGGGGTTATGCATGGGCAGCAGCGCCTATTTTGCCATTCAGTTCGGCAAGCGGGATTGGCAGGCGCTGCGGCAGGGGATATTCCAGTCCTTTGTATTGATAGCATTGCTGACGGCACTGCTGAATACGGTCATTTACGTCTATATCGATGAGATCATCGTGCTGCTGCATATCCCGGCAGAGATAGTCGATTTGACCAAAGAATATCTGCTATGGGTGTTTGCCGGCATCGCTGCTACTTTCTTTTACAACTTTTATGCCAATTTGCTGCGAGCGGTGGGCGATTCGCTGACGCCGCTGATCTTCCTGGGGATCTCCGTGCTGCTGAATGTAGTGCTGGATTATATCTTTGTCGTTCCGCTGCAAAAGGGCGTCAGCGGAGCTGCTATGGCAACTGTTATCGCGCAGTACATCTCCGGCATCAGCATCATTATCTACTCCTACCTGCGCTTTCCGCTGCTGCGCGTGGGCAGAGAGCACTTGCGCTGGAATAAGCAGTCGCTGCTCAGCGTGTGCAATCTTTCGCTCTTTACCTGCCTGCAGCAATCGGTGATGAACTTTGGCATCCTGATGGTTCAGGGGCTGGTGAACAGCTTTGGCACTTCGGTTATGGCAGCTTTTGCCGTGGCGGTCAAGATCGATACGCTTGCCTATATGCCGGCGCAGGATTTCGGCAATGCCTTTTCTACTTTTGTGGCACAAAACTATGGCGCCGACAAGCCGCAGCGCATTAATCGCGGCGTCAAGAGTGCGGTGGCCTGCGTTGCCGTGTTCTGCCTCGCCATGGGCGGTCTGGTCGCCCTGTTTGCCCGCCAGCTGACGAGCGCCTTCGTCCGCACCAGCAGCCAGGAGGTCATCAATATCGGCGCGCATTATCTGCATATCGAAGGCAGCTGCTACCTGGGCATCGGCATCCTCTTCCTGCTCTACGGCTACTTCCGCGCCGTCAACCGCCCGCTGATCTCGGTGGTACTGACCGTCTGCTCGCTGGGTACGCGCGTGCTGCTGGCCTATACGCTTTCTGCCGTGCCTGCTATCGGCGTCACCGGCATTTGGGTGGCCATTCCCATCGGCTGGTTCTTTGCCGATGCGGTAGGCTTTGTGCTGTGGCGGCGAGATGACCGCAAGCGTATGCAGATAAAGGCAGTTTGATTTGCTATTTGCATCATAATGGGATATAATAAAATATCAAGCAATATGCGGAGGCAGCTATGAGCGAAGATAACAGCACCATCCATGTGCCGGCCGATCAGGAAGGCCCGGCGGAGCTGCAGATTGAGCAGGAAACGCTGGATGCGTTGAAGCGCCTGGCCGATTATCTGGAGCGGATGAACTATGCCGATTATGTGATGCTGACGCAAAAGCCGCGCAAGCTGCTCGTCAGCGGCTTTCTCTATGGCGTGGCACGCGGTCTTGGCTATGCGGTCGGATTCACCATCATCGGTGCGCTGCTGATCTGGCTGATCAATCAGCTGAATGTGCTGAACCTGCCCGTCATCGGCGATTTCATTGCCGAGCTGCTGGTTTATATCCAAGACGTTCAATCTATGTGAGTTTACGATGTGATTTTAAGGAGCAATTATGTTCTGGTTGATAATTATCGGCTGTGTGATTTTGGATCAGCTGACCAAATGGGTGGTAGTGAAGAATATGACGCTGGGGCAGAGCATCGATTTGCCCGGCGGGCTGCTCGATATCACCTTTATCCTAAACGATGGCGCGGCCTTCAGTATGCTGGAAGGGCAGCGCACCTACTTCATCATCCTCACGGTGGTGGTTGTTGCCCTCATCTGCTGGCTGCACCGCAGTATGAAGACGGAAGACCCGCCGCTCGATATCGCGCTGGCCTTTTTCTTGGGCGGTACGCTGGGCAATTTTATCGACCGCGTCTGGCTGGGCGCCGTTATCGACTTTTTTGAGCTGGGCTGGTTTATGGACTGGTTCCCTATTTTCAACGTTGCCGATTGTTTCTTAACTCTTTCCACGGTCTTCATTTGCGTTTATCTGCTGTTTGGCCCGGAAGGTGTAATACATAAAAGCGGAGGTAAAAAATGATCACCGAATACGAAATCATTGCCGATGAAGCATCCCGCCTTGATACTTTTTTGGCCAAGCAGTTGCCGGAGCTGTCCCGTTCCCGCATTCAGAATATGATCAAAGCCGGTGAAGTCACCGTAGACGGCACCCCCGCCAAAAAAGCCGGCATGATGCTGGAAGGCGGCGAAGAGATACTGCTGGCCGTAGCTGAAGCCCTGCCGCTTGAGGTAGAGGCGGAAGACATCCCGCTTGATGTAGTCTACGAGGATCATGACATCATCGTAGTCAATAAGCCGCAGGGTATGGTGGTGCACCCCGCGCCCGGCCACACCCATGGCACGCTGGTAAACGCGCTGCTGCATCATTGCGACGACCTTTCCGGCATCAATGGCGTGGCGCGTCCCGGCATCGTCCACCGCATCGACAAAGATACCTCCGGCCTGCTGGTCGTGGCGAAAAACGACGCTGCCCATGTAGGCCTTGCCGAACAGTGGAAGGGGCACAATATTAAGCGCATTTATCACGCCCTGCTGGAAGGCGTAATGGCAGAAATGCGCGGTACCATTGATGCGCCGATCGGCCGCCATCCCAGCCAGCGCCTGAAAAACGCCGTCGAACCGAAAAACGGCAAGCCTGCCATCACCCATTACCGCGTGCTGGAGCGCTTCCCCGCCTATACTTATGCGGAGATGCAGCTGGAAACCGGCCGCACCCATCAGATCCGCGTGCATATGGCGCATCTTGGCCACCCGGTAGCCGGTGACCGTCTCTACGGCCCGCGCAAGCAGAAGCTGGATACCGCCGGTCAGGTGCTGCATGCCAAGGTGCTGGGCTTCAAGCATCCCACTACCGGCGAATATATGGAATTCGACAGCCAGCTGCCGCCTTATTTCCAGAAGCTGCTGGATGAGCTGGAGAAACAGGTATGAGCGAAGATATTTTTGCCCGCAGCCGCCTGCTGTGGGGCGACGAGGGTCAGGATAAGCTTGCTGCCGCGCATGTTACCATCTGCGGCGTGGGCGGCGTGGGTGCTTATGCCGCAGAGGCGATCGCACGCTGCGGTGTAGGGGAGATCACGCTGATCGACTTTGACGATGTTTCTCCTACCAACATCAACCGCCAGCTGCCGGCGCTGCACAGCACCGTGGGGCGCGATAAGCTGGACGTAATGGCTGAACGCATCCGCGATATCAACCCCGCCTGCACCCTGCATCTGAAGAAAGAGTTTATCGATACGGATAATGTGCCGCAGCTGGTCGGCCGCGTGGACGGCATCATCGATGCCATCGATCATATCCCCGGCAAGCTGGCGCTGATGCGCTACGCGGTGGCAGAAGACATCGCCATCGTCTCCGCCATGGGCGCCGGTCGCCGCATTGCTCCGGAGCAGCTGCGTATTGCCGATATCAGCAATAGCTTCGGCTGCCCGCTGGCGCGCAATATCCGCCGCGAACTGAAAAAATGCGGCATCGAAAAGGGCGTAACCGTGGTATTCAGCCCGGAAACCGCGCCCGAGACCTGCCGCACCGATACGTCTGTCATCGCCAGCTGCGCCTTTGTGCCGGGCACTTCCGGCCTCTTTGCCGCCTCGGCGCTGATCCGCAAATTACTGGGTATTGAACTGTGATCTGATTTAGGTAAATGTTATGAAAGATACGCCGGATATTTTTGATGTTTCCGCAAATGAGAATATCAAGCGCAGCACGCCGCTGGCGGCGCGGATGCGTCCGCGTTCGCTGGAAGAGTATGTGGGGCAGGAAAAGGTGGTCGGCAAGGGCCGCCTGCTGCGCCGCGCCATCGAGGCCGACCAGCTCTCTTCACTGATCTTCTACGGCCCGCCCGGCAGCGGCAAGACTACGCTGGCCATGATCATCGCTAATTCCACCGCCAGCAACTTCGTCAAGCTCTCTGCCGTCACCTCCGGCATCGCCGATGTGCGCGAAACGCTGAAGAATGCCCGTGAACAGATCCGGCTGTATGGCAAGCGCACCGTGCTGTTCATTGATGAGATACACCGCTTCAACAAGAGCCAGCAGGATGCACTGCTGCCCGCCGTAGAAGACGGCACGGTGGTGCTGATCGGCGCCACCACGGAAAATCCCTACTTTGAAGTAAACTCCGCGTTGCTGTCCCGCTCGCGCATCTTCCGTCTGGAAGAGCTGAATGCGGAAAATATCCTCACCATGCTGCGCCGCGCTATCACCGATGAGCGCGGGCTGGCCGAGTACAAGCTGCAGGTGGATGAGGCGGCGCTGCAGCATATTGCAGAATTTGCCGCCGGTGACGCCCGCACCGCCTATAATGCGCTGGAGCTGGCCGTTATCACTACAGAAGAGGATGAGAACGGCGTGCGCCATATCACGCAGGATATCGCCGCCGAGAGCATCCAGCGCCGCGCCCTTTCTTATGATAAGGACGGCGACTGGCATTACGATATCATCTCTGCCTTCATCAAGAGTATGCGCGGCAGCGACCCCGATGCTACGCTGCATTGGCTGGCGCGTATGGTAGAAGCCGGTGAGCAGCCGGAATTTGTGGCTCGCCGCATCGTCATTTGCGCGGCAGAAGACGTGGGCCTTGCCGACCCGAGCGCCCTGCAGCTGGCTATGGCGGCTGCCGACGCTGTACATTTCCTCGGTTGGCCGGAAGCCCGCATCCCGCTGGCAGAAGCTGCCGTATACATCGCCTGCGCGCCCAAATCCAATGCCGCCTATCTTGGCATCGATAAGGCCATCGCCGATCTGCGCGAGCATCCCTTCGACGGTGTGCCCAATCATCTGAAGGATGCCCATTACGGCGGCGCCAAAAAGCTGGGGCATGGCAAGGGTTACAAATATCCGCATGATTATCCCTCGCACTACATCCCGCAGCAATACCTGCCGGACAGCTTCCGCGGCCGCATCTACTATCAGCCCAGCGAAAACGGCAGAGAGGCGCGCATCAAAGAGCGTCTGGAAGTTATTCGTCCCACTACCGATAAGCAGGAAGAATAGACTATGAGCAATGTTTTTATCGCTTTGAGCGGCGGTGTGGATTCTGCCGTAGCGGCACATTTGCTGCTGCAGCAAGGTCACAGCGTTTCCGCCATCACTATGGATAACGGCTGCGGCAATGCGACAGAGGAAGCTGCAGCGGTGGCCGAATTTCTCGGCATTCCGCATTATGTGGTAGATCTGAAAGCAGAGTTTACCGATCTGGTCACCAAGCCTTTTGTGGCGGAATACTGCCATGGCCGCACGCCAAATCCGTGTGTCTTTTGCAATCCGCAGATCAAATTCGGCTTGCTGCTGCAAAAAGCGCAGGAGCTGGGCGCCGAATACCTCGCCACCGGCCACTATGTGAGCAAAACGCATGTAGACGGCCATAGCTTTGTCGCCCGCGCTGCCGATGCCGCCAAAGATCAGAGTTACTTCCTGTACCGCCTGACCGAGGCGCAGCTGAATGCCAGCATTTTCCCGTTAGGCGACCTCAGCAAAGAACAGGTGCGCGAAATTGCCAAATCGATGCAGCTGCCGCCGGCAGAAAAGAAGGACAGCCAGGATGTCTGCTTCATCAGCGGCGATTACCGCGATTATCTGCGCGCCCACGGCGTCAAACCCGGCAAGGGCGACTTTGTGGATAGCGATGGCAAGAAGCTGGGCCAACATGACGGTCTGCCGTTTTACACCATCGGCCAACGCCGCGGTCTGGGGTTGGCGCTGGGCTATCCTGCTTATGTGGTGCAGCTGAATGCCGTCCAGAATCAGGTAGTCGTGGGCAGGGAAGAAGAGCTGTTCGCCACCACCGCTATCTGTGAAGATGTACACCTCACCGTGCCGCAGGGCGAGAGTTTCCGCGCTTTGGCGAAAGTTCGCTATCGCAGCCGCACCATTCCGGCTACCGTGGAGCTGCGCGGCGATAAGATGCTGGTCACGCTGGACGCCGCCGAGCGCTCCGTCACTCCCGGTCAATCGCTGGTGCTCTATGATGAAACCGACACTTATGTACTCGGCGGCGGTGTTATCACCGCTGACAAAAACTGGTAATAATGCAAAAAATTTTTGCCGCTCGTCGCTGCTGACGGGCGGCTATTTTTGTGCCCGATCAGCCACACTAAGCCAAGTAAACGGAGGAGCAAAATGATAAAAGTTCGGCAACTGCTTGGCATGGCGGTCTATGGGCCGGACCGGCGCAGAGTCATCGGGCGTGTCTGCGATATAGCTGTAGCGGCAGATGGGACTATCTGCGGCGTAGTGGTGGAATGCGGCGGTTTCTTTTCCCGCCGCCGCTTCATCAGCCGCGCCGATATTGCATCCATCGGCCTCGGCGGCATCGTCACCAACGGTCAGCGGGGCAGCAAACACGCGCCGCAGCATCTGTTGCTGGGGCAAAACAAGTTTATCGGCAGCGTACTTGACAAAGAACGTGGACGCATCAGCGATGCAGTGGTGGAAAATGACCGTATTATCGGCGTGGAGATCAGTCAGGGATTGCTGCAGGATCTGAAACAGGGACGTGGTTTTATCGAATGGAATGAGCTGGGGAGGTGAGAATATGCGAAATAATGCCGAAAAATGGTTTATGGCCGGTGCTGTGATGGGCGCGCTGGGCATGGGTATGGGCATGAATATGGACAAGATGAATATGAAGTCGATGAAGCGGGCCCGCCGTAATGCCGCCACCATGGCTGTAAAAATGTCGCGCGAAGCAGGCAATATGATCAGCGATATGGGCGAATCCATCGCCGACCGCCTGCGCTAAGTCATGCGCTATGCCTTATGGCATAGCGTTACATAAAGGAGGCACGCCGTGACGGAAAACCGAGTAAGCAAAGTAAATATGCTGCTTATTGCAGTTGCCTTTGTAGCAGCGGCTGCGTTGCTGTGGCGGCTGCGCCCGGTGCTGCCGCCGTTTCTGTACGCGCTGGTGCTGGCGTATTTGCTGCAGCCGCTGCATCAGCGCCTGCTGGAGCGCGGCGTGGGTGAAAGGGCCGCGCTGGTGCTGCTCTATGCTATGCTGGCTCTGACCGCCGCCTTTTTCCTCATCAAAATCGTGCCGCTGCTGTTCCGCCAATTACTGGAACTGCTGCAAATGCTGCCGCAGCTGCTGGAAGTGCTGAACAGCTACAAGCAGCAATTGCAGAATCACCTCGGCTACACACTGCCGCCGCCATTGGCCGAGCAGCTGCAGAGCATGCTGCAGGCCGCTACCTCTCAGTTTGCCGTGAGCGCGGAAGAGAAATTGCTGCACATCCTGAGCAGCGGGCGCTCATTCCTCAGTTTGCTGCTGGCTCCGGTGCTCAGCTATTATATCCTGCGCGACCGCCTGCTTTTGCAGCAGCAGACATTGCAGATACCGCCGCCGCAACAGCGGGACGAATTGCGTCGCCTCGGCGGAGAGATAGACCATCTGCTGCGTCAGTACATCTATGGCTATGTGCTGATCGCCGTCATCGTTGGTCTGCTCAGCACCATAGTGTTGCTGCTGCTGAATGTGCGCTATGCCCCGGCGCTGGGGCTGATCATGGGCATCTGCGATCTGGTGCCGTATATCGGCCCCTTTATCGGCGCAGTACCGGCGGTGGCTGTGGCTCTGGGGCAGGGGAGCAATACCGCGCTTTATACCGCATTGGCGCTGCTGCTGGTACAGCAGGCAGAGTCGATGGTGATTACGCCGCTGATCATGGATAAGCGCACCGGGCTGCATCCGGTTGCCACCATCTTCGTGGTGCTCTCCGGCGCATATCTGTTCGGTTTGGCCGGATCAGTGCTGGCGGTGCCGTTTTGCCTGGCGGCTTCGCTGCTGATACGCTATATTTACGGCCGCATTGTGGGCTGGCAGCCAAAAACTTGAACAAAAATCCGCTAAACTTTGCAAAAAAATAGTGCAACATCAGCTTCTATGTGGTAAAATAATCTGTATCCTTATTAGAATCAATCACAAGGAGCTATGACTATGAAAGAATTGACTGCCAGCCAGATCCGTAAAGCGTTTATCGACTTTTACGTATCCAAAGGCCACACTCATGTTCCCAGCTCTTCGCTGGTACCTTACAATGATCCCACCTTGCTGTTTACCAATGCGGGTATGGTCCAGTTCAAGGACGTTTTCCTTGGTATGGACAAGCGCGCTTACAGCCGTGCCACCACCGCGCAGCGCTGCCTGCGTGCCGGCGGTAAGCATAATGACCTTGATACCGTAGGCCGTACCGCACGCCACCATACTTTCTTTGAAATGCTGGGCAACTTCTCCTTTGGCGATTACTTCAAGCGCGATGCCATCGCCTACGCCTGGGAATTCCTCACCACCGTGCAGGAAATGCCCAAAGACCGCCTCTATGTGACCGTATTTGAAGAAGATGACGAAGCTCATGCCCTGTGGCAGGAAGTAGCCGGCGTTTCTGCCGACCGCATCTTCC